>CAYQRA010000006.1:0-29148 GCA_964419315.1 uncultured Saprospiraceae bacterium
GGGATGACTCATGTTTGTATTGGCATCAAAACTTTAGGTTTTTAAAAATTTACTTTAAAAGCTACCCGACGATTTTGTTTTCTCCCTTCCGGTGTTTCATTCGAAGACACAGGATTTGATTCTCCATAACCAACCGCTTTCATACGAGAAACAGCAACTCCCTTAGTCCTCATATAATCCATCACTGAATTTGCTCGACTTTGCGAAAGCTTCCTATTCGAATCTTCTTTACCTTGAGAATCGGTATGTCCTTCAATCGTCAATTGGTAAGAAGGATTGTCTTTCATGACTTGCACTACCTTTTCCAAAATCGGGTAAGACGAAGATTTGATCAATGCTTTTCCAGTCTCAAATTGGATACCTTGCAAAGCCTCGGCAAATACGGCTTTGGTACTTGCCGATACTTCTGGACACCCTTTATTTCCTTTCGTACCCTTGATAGAAGGACAACGGTCTTCCTTGTCAGAAATTCCATCATTATCAGTATCTGGGCAACCACGGAAAGTGGCTTTCCCTGGAGTACTCGGACAATCGTCTTCTCTATCGGCGATGCCATCATTATCGGTATCTGGACAACCTTGAAGATTGGCTTTTCCAGCTTGGCTTGGGCAAGCGTCATCTTTATCCGCAATGCCATCTAGGTCAGCATCTGGGCAACCGCCCATTTTTTCCAATCCTGCGGTATTCGGACAGCGATCTTGATCGTCAGAGATTCCATCTCCGTCCGCATCTGGCTTGCTCCCTAAATTAAATTTGATTCCCAGTTGGTGGAGCATGTAATGATCCTTACCATGCATCATTGTATTCTTAGCGCCTTCTCCTTGCATCATGTCTACCATATCATCGTTGGTAAATCCGTAGGTAGATTGCCAGAAAATACCGAATTTATCATTGGCATTCCAAGTGGCACCGACTCCTACTGGGATGATAAAACTAGTCGCTTCGCTAGAACGGAAAGCGACTGGTTTAAAATTGGCGAAGCCCAATCCTGCAAAAACATAGGGAGCAATTTTTGAGTCTTCCGGAAGTAGGTAGCCATTACTTATTTTGTAAACTGCGGAGATATTCATTTGTAGCATATTACTCAAAAAGTTATCGACATTATTTTTATCGTATCCCCATCGCCCATAAGATCCACCTATTGAAAGGTCGAAAGAAGGATTGAGATAGCGATCTACTTTTAAACCTACTTGTCCTCTAAATTTTTGTTGAAAATTGAAGAAGCCATTACCAAGATCACCATTATAAGCAGACTTTACGATACTAATTCCGACTCCCCAAGGTTGAGCGGCTGTTTGCTGGGCGTAACTTACATTAATCGCCATTACCAGGCAGCAGCAGAGCGCTACTACCCATGTGTAGTTTTTTTTCATTATTTGTTATTTTATGGATGAAATTATTAAAGCGGTAAAGGACTTACCTCCTGCAAATTTCAAATACTATGCCTACTTGGAAATGGCTTGTTTTTATTTTTGTCTTTTGTGACTCCCTAAATTATTCGAACTGTAAATATTATTATTTGGTATTCCCCGAAGGTAATACGCGGACCTAAGTGTAAGTCTGCCAACCTAGGCTGCTCCTTATTTAGTGGAAGCTATGGAATACTTAATATTTGAGGTCGGGAGACCTCAACTTTGATCCGTCTACGACTTTTAGGTGGAAACGAAACAGTATTGATAAATTAATAAATGGTATTTTTTGTAGCTGAAGACTTGTAGCTTATTGCGACTTGTAACATAGCGGATAAAAAAGTGCGAAGCCTCGTCCTTTCGACAAAGCTTCGCCTCTTATTAGCAGAATAAATTCTATTTCCGAATTAATTTTCCAGTACTAAAAAAGCCATCTGCACTGCGTAACTTGTAAACATATAATCCAGAGGGCAGTTGTTTGGATAATATCCGTACAGGTTCGTTAAGAAAATTGGCTGCATGGATGAGTCTTCCATTGAGGTCAAAGACTTCCAATTGGTATTCCTCCGCCTCGTGATTCTTGATTTCGAAAGTAGCGACATCCGAAGTAGGATTTGGGTAAACGCTTATTTCTATAGGAACACTTAACTCGGCAGCAGCAGTTTTTCTTTTGGAAAGTTGCGTGGCTGGAGCATCAGTAGTCAAAGGTGCGATGATGGGATTAGCGGGAATTTTCACTGCCGTAACACAACCGGAAGGAGTATGAATAAAGATGGCATAAGCATAAGGAAAGGGATAACTAGCATAGGCATCCCAAGTAAAAAACTCCCCCGATACTTCATTAAAAAACCCAACTTCGTTTTCATATACAAAGGGAGCTTTTTCATACCAGTACTCATCCATTTCATAATCTCCCATATCATCGATATCCAACACATTATTAAAAGTATACGGACCGATCAGATTTTCTAATCTTCTGATGCGAATCGCTTCATTATTGAGTATTGGTAAAATACGATCATAGGGATCGAGTACGATTCCATAGTTATTGACATCTTGATTCCCTACACTATTATATCCATCTTCAAGACAATCTAAATAGCCGTAATTATCGAAATTACCATAATTAGCCAACCTTCCTTCTGTACTTATTGAACTACATAATTCATTGGAAAAATTGCCATTATTCCTAATCGATATTTCATTAACTCCCAATTGAGTAATAGATCCAGTATTGATAATACTACCCGAGCTCCAATTATAAATCCCATTTCCGTTCCTTATGGATAAGCTGCCCAAATTATATACCGTACCATTATTATTCAGTCCATAACTATCATTATTTCTGATGATAATCTTTCCTTCATTCTCAAAAGAATTTCCAGTAGCTAAATAAATACCCGTAGCAAATCCATGTGTCACTATTTGACCTCTAGATAAATTTTTAAAATTGCCAACCCGGAAGTCAATTCCTATTCTAAGTCCTGCTACGACTTTAGACAAATATATAGAGCCGCTATTCTCAAAAACACCCCCAATCCCCATAAACATTCCACCGCCATCAGTATAAGATTGTTGAATAGCTATCTCACCGTTAATTTCATTATAAAATTCTCCTCCTCCGTTATAAATAGGGTTCCTATTATTGGCTTCAAAATCAATCAAACCGTTATTTTCAAAAACACATTGACCCGATATCCTTATATTTCCCGGATATCCTTTCCTAATAGAGATTTCTCCCGAAGAGGTATTTCTAAAAAGAGAAGTCCCAAACAAGAGGAGACCGTCTCCTACACTCCCAACGACCTCCAAGGCTCCTTCATTGATAAAAGTAGCATTGGCATTAAGTTTAATGGCTTCTAGTCCTACTTGTTTAAAAGTAAGAACTCCAGTTCTTTCATTCGTCATATCACCTGAAAGGTTAATCCCTTCTGAGTTGGCTTCACTAATGAATAATTGGCCAGAATTAATCACCTCAGCCCCTGCTCGAATCCGAAGTCCATAAGAATTACTCCCTATTACTTCCAGAGAAGCATTCTTGTCTATAATCAGTTGATTCCCAGGAAAGATACTTACGCTTTCCACCTCACTCTTAGGATAATAATAAATCACACCAGATGAAGTAGGAATCACTACATCTTCTCCCTTTTGGGGAACAATACCAGTATCCCAATTTTTATTATCATGCCAATAATTACTTTGCCCTCCCGTCCAAGTAACGACTTGAGCAGATAAGGAAAAACTACAAAAACAGAGTAAAAAGAAAAACGGATAGAAGATAGAATGTTTCATTTTATTTTTTTGGTTATTTTAAATACGCATCAATTTGAGGAAACAAAACTAAATACAATCCTTTACTTACTTATCACCCAAATAGGTGATATCTGAGGAAGAATAAAAAATCCCCCAAATGGGTGAGAAAATTGATTTTACAATGCTCCTAGAAAACCAAAATCCACAAAGCGCCCCAATGAATAATGCTTTTGCCATCATTTTCTTTAACAGACCAAGTCCGTCCGTCCAACTTCACTATTTGGGCTACTGGTAGTACCATCGATCAAGGATACGCACTGTACCAAACCGACACTCAAAATAAATGGGTAGTCGTCAGCAAAGACAGCAAAGTCACGCCAAAAAATACTGGTCACTTATTCTTATGACCATGCCGCAGTAATTGAAAATACAGGGAGTATCCGCTATGTTTTTAGATTGGGAGGTGGACGATGGGTAACTTAGGTGCGGATGTCAATGCACCGAATGGCGCAGAAAAAGCGCTCATCAAAACAGCGAAGGGGACAAAGAATAAAAAAGCACTGAAGTCGCTTGGTGCGGTCAAGTAAGAGTGTAAATACAAAAGGGTCTAAAAAAAAGTGCGAAGCCTCGTCCTTTCGACAAAGCTTCGCCTCCTATCAGCAGAATAAATTCTATTTCCGAATTAATTTTCCAGTACTAAAAAAGCCATCTGCACTGCGTAACTTGTAAACATATAATCCAGAGGGCAGTTGTTTGGATAATATCCGTACAGGTTCGTTAAGAAAATTGGCTGCATGGATGAGTCTTCCATTGAGGTCAAAGACTTCCAATTGGTATTCTTCCGCCTCGTGATTCTTGATCTCAAAAGTAGCTACATCCGAAGTAGGATTTGGGTAAACCGAAACTTCAATATCTTTCAAAACTGGATGATCACTAGTCACAATCAATACCTCAATGAAGTCCTCTCCTAGGGTATGAAATACCTGATCGACTAGTAATGGAGACTGGTCGTCAAATTGAATGGTGGCATCATTCGTTAGGATTGTTCCAATAGGGCTAGTTGCTTGGGGTTTGATCTGGAAAGACAAGAAACCTTGGGAAGCCGCAGGGTCACTCGCACTAGTCGGCAATTGAATATTGTCAAACTCAAAAACCATCACTTGTGGTCCGTCCATCCTAAAAGTAAAATCATGACTAGCCGTCAATGCCTTGATACTCGTAAGGTCGAAATCAGCAGAGAGACTATCTCGGAGAACCACTTTATTGGCAGTGCTTGTACCGGTGTTTTGAAAAGCAAGAAGGTATTCGATAGAAGAGTTGGGCGCTAAGAAGTTTTCATTGCCATAACCTTTTGGATGTACCAGCGTCGTATTGCTAACTGGATTCAAAATATTGATTGGACGATCAATATCTAAGAAGGCATCTTCATCTCCCATTGAAAACTGACTCGCAAATCCCGTACTGTATAATCCGCCACTATTGAGGCCACAACCTTCAATAATTCGAATCGGAACAGATAAACCTGGAGCCATATCTACCTGCTCATGAATCAGCGTATAAGTCGATCCATTTGCTGGAAAAGCATAAACGATATCCTGTTGCGGCTGCAGTAAAGGAACATCTCCTTCCGTCATCAATACGGCATCTTCTACGATGAAAAAATCCAAAGGCATATCCATCGCGTTGGTTCCAACATTTCTCAATTTAAAACCAACAGAATCTGGATTACAAAGCGTCGTGGATTCTATATAAGCGCCACTATAACCGGGATTTAATGGATCGCAATTTGTATCTGGAAAAATATGAACTTCCACCCCATAACTTGACGTGACCGAACCATCACAAGGCAGTGAGACATCCAAGGTAAAACTACCACACTCAAAAGGATCAATATCTCCCAAATCAAACGTAACGATATTATCCGTACTAATCCCTGACCATGGAATACTACTGCTATTGGCTGTCAAAAAAGAATCTAAAGCTACTTCGACATAAGCGCTATTCGCCGTGGTGGTTCCGTTATTACAATAATCAATATAGATCGTACTTTGGCTACAAGCGGTTACCCAAGGAATGAGGGCATTGACCGAAAGGTCAGGACACATGATGTCTGGAGCAATTAAAAAATCTTGCGTTGCCGTTTGATTATTGCCAGTAAAGGAGACGGGGATATCATTAAAACAAAAATCCCAATAATTATTTTGTGGAATAACGGTGATGACAAAATTACCCGTATCTAGTTGGAGCGTATACGCTCCAAATTCATCGGTAAAATCTGCGCCGAAGAAGGCACCATTTTTATTGGCCGTTACTAGCCAATTATTGACCGGTGTTTCTCCTGCTGTAAAAACACAATCGGAAATGTCATCTACCGCAAGTGTTCCCGAAAGGGTATTATTGAATAAGACACCATCTTTGTCTAATTTAATGATATAGCCTTTGATCGCGTCATTAGCAGACCCTACTGCAATGGCACCTTCTGTCTGCGACGGAATGACATCCACAAAGATCGAAGCATCTGGACGATTATCGGCGATGTGCGTATAAACTACATTGCTTTGCAAATCTGTTTTAATGATGACTGCTGTTCCTCCGGTAGGGTCAGGATTGACTCCTGTGAAACCTCCAACCAAATAACCATCCGTCGTTTTAGCTAGGCTTCTGGGTTCGAAATAAACGCCATTCCAAATCGTATCTTGACTGATGAGATTTTGATTGCTATCAAAGCGAACTAAGGTAGATACGGCATCGGTAAAAGTGGAGGTTGTAGAGGTGAAATACACTTCTCCATTATCATAACTTAAATGTCTTACATTTTCTGTCCAAGGGATCGCTTGGGTTTGAACGGGAGCACCAAATTGATCCGTCTCTTCAATAAAGATATTATCTTCATCCCAAGTCAGCCAGATCAAATTGCCATTGGCTAGTTGGGTATAAAGCGGCCCTGTAGAGGTACTCTTTGGCCCAGCTTGTATCCCTAAGCTATCGTAGAAAACTTCGTTATAGTTGGCATCAAAATGATAGATATCTGTTGAATTGGAGGAAGATGCGCCGATAATAAAACCACCGTCCGCTTGTGGAATGACTTTATTATACCTTAAGTTGCCCGTCAGCAAATTAGTCAATTCTCTGGTAGCGATTAAGCTTCCATTATTATCATCTATAATTCTCAATCTAGCGTTGATATTCAGCCCGGGGCTGATACTCAAGGATCGATCGCCAATCAAATCAACGATGGTTTGACCACCTCCAGGGTTATTGGGATAATTTCTTCTCCAAATCAAATCTCCCTCTTCCGATAGTTTCACAATAAACAATCCGAAGGAATCAGAGACGATTCCACTTTGGAATCCAGAGGCTAGATAATTGCCATCCGCAACAGGCGTTATATCATATCCAAAGGAAACGATACCGGGTTCATCTAATACATATTCCCATCCTTGTGCTTGCAGCATTTGGAAGCAGAACAGGGGTAAAAAGAAAATTAAGGTTAGCTGTTTTTTCATGAGCGTTTGAATTTTGAATTAGTTAACAAAACCAGGTATCATTGGTTCGATTACAAATCTGGCCTTATTTCGCTCTTTTACATACAACAAAAACAGTAATTAGTGCGGAAAAAACAATCTAATTTTATTGCAATCTATTGATTTACAAGTATTTGGATATTTATTTAGTAGTAAAAAAAATAAAAATCTCTTCCAGAAATATTGATTATTTGAGTAGATTACTACGTTTTAGGTTTTGGAGTCCCCAAAAATCCAATGATTATGACCTTTTTAGGGTAAAGCTCCATGGGGATAATGTCTTTTTACGAAGGCGAATTTTCTGTAAAAACATCAGTTGCATTCATAAAAAACAGAATGACCTCCAAGCAACATATAAATACATCACTTGAAGGTCATCTTTATTAATTCGGGTATCAAAACTAAATACTAGGGACCATCTTCAAAATATTTCTTGAACCAAGTCCTCCAAAATTCAGATCAATATTTTAATACAAATACTGTAGCGCCACTCGGTCATAGAAACCAAATTCTCCATTTTCGTTATTAGAGAAACAAGCCAACATCACAGAATTCCAGTCGATGCCAGAAGGCGTTCCAGGAACTAGATTAGCACCAACACCAGCAGAACCTTCATTACTGTTTTGTCCACAACTTGCACGGCTAAAATAATCGGTATGTCTTAGACCTAAGCAATGTCCAATTTCGTGAGTAATTACGTGCTCATTGACATTCGTGTTATAAGATTCCATACCATTGTAAATCTGTACCCACTTGTAAGGCTGACCATTGGAGTAAGGAAAACCTGCTACTCCACCTGCACCATTGTTGAATGGGTTGCGGTATACAACGATATCCGCTCCAGAAGAGTTGGTACTGTAGCTAAGGCTAAAGTTAAGATTCAACGGAAGTGCATTGTAGTTATTGACCGCCCAGCTCAAAGCTGTTCTCATTTTAGAAGTCAATGCATAAGATCCAGAATTCCAACCGACCACCCGAACAGTTTGAGGAGACACTAAATTATTAGTGCTGTACTGGCGATTAAATTTTTCTGGATTAGACATTAGTTCTCGTAATTCCTCTTCACTCATTACGATACAACCGTCTACTAATAATTTTTCTTCACTCGTTCCGTCCGGCAAAAGAAAATCAATTTCTTCCGTTACATCCAGATTGATTCCATGATCTTGTACATGAGCCCTTACTTCTTTTTCATAGCCCACTCCGGGGATATCCGTATCGAGGGCTACCGCAGCAGTTCGGTTCATTTCAGCCTCCAAAGATTCCGCAGGTGCTTCGACTACTACTTCTCCATTTTTTTGACAAGCAGTAAATGTTAGTAAGAGCGCTAAGGCATAAAAGAACAATCGACTTTGATTGATAACATTTTTCATAAAAAGTTTTTTAGATAGATTATGTAATAAAGAAGTTGTTTGAAAAATAAGTAGATGATTTCACCTCCCATTTTTAAACAGCTTCAAAAAATAATAGGGATCCGGATCCTATTAAAAGTTCTTATTAGTTTTTTTTGATTTGTGAAAATCCCAAGAGCATTGGCTCTAAATACAAACACAAAAGGCATAGCGAAGTTAGGTCAACACCAGCACGGTATAGACTAAATAAAATAACCTAGAGGCATAGCCATAATACACTTATGACAAGGCAAAAGAATTGACTACACAACCTTTGGTTGCATAAAACAGAATCAGTAAGTTTTTTGAATACGAATCACTTTTCTCCTACAGGTAATAGATTTAGCATCTAGTAGGAGGTTTCGTTTTAAATCCCTCTTTAAGTTAATAATGAAAACGTAAGTGAATTGACAGGTAACACATAAACTTGCATTATCAAGGTACAAACTTTTTTTGGAAAAAATATTTTTGAATCAAAAAAAGTGTTTTCTTTTCTTTTTACAAAGCGAAATCCAAGGCATTTAAAAAGCAATTTTCTGATAAAAAAACATGTTTTATTTCGCAAAACTCACCAGTCTTTCTTTTTCTAGGGAGCAAAATAATTTGCAGAAAAGCTTGGATAAAAGGGAGTCAGCAAGGGAATAAAAAAAATATAGAGCGCCTAAAGCTAGATCACAAAAAAATCAAACACTAACATCATTAAATAAATTAATATAAAAAACGTCCAATTTTAACCCCCTTTTTACCTAACAAAGCCCAAAACAAGCCTAGGAAACTGCTTAGATTCTAACAAATAAATCTATTTTTGACAGGTTTTTTTGAATAGCTTCTATTCTTCCGTTGAAATCAACTTATGCAGGTACCTTCTACAGATTGTCTACAAACACCTAATGAACTTTTTTGGGAAAAAAGCATTTTGCATTCCCCTCAAAGATTCAAAGACTGTTATGATGCAGAAAAGGACCCTGACAAAAAAGTTGCCCTCCAAAAATGGCACATCTCCCATTTGATTCTTGCGAGCGATTATACGCCTCTAAACCGAGAGGTGAAAGTCCTGCAAGAACTAGGTAAAAGTGCACAACTCTCCAAAGCCAGCAAGGGCGATATCAAATACTGTGAAGCCCTCAAGAATTATTACTTAGGCTACTTCCAAGCAACCATCGACGTTTTTTTTCCGAAAGGAAAAGAAAATTTATTTGAACACCATGCCGAAGATGGCTACCAAATGGCACATGACCATTTTTTGTTAGGAAAAGCCTATTTGAAGATGAGTTATTTCACCAGGGCTTATTTTCATTTTTATCAGGCGATCCATCACTTCGCCGAGGAGGATTCGAAATCCATTTGGATCCCTAAGGTATTTGGATTGATTGCGAAGGCGTATTTTCAGGAAGAGAAGTTTAAAGAAGGAGAACGCTTTATCAATCTTGCAATGAGCAAACTAGAAAAAGATTTGGGGGAGCGTCATACAGACCACCATGTCTATGGCTCGCTTTGCATGGACTTAGGAGATGGCTATTTGGCCAAGGGAAAAAATGCGTCTGAGGCATCGGTGCGAAGCAAGGATTATCATGAGGCGGATCACTGGCTAGGTGAAGGAGAAGAAATTTTCGATAAAATCTATCAAGGAAAAGGAAACCGATACAATGCCTTAATTTTCCAAAAGCTAGGAGTTCTTGACAAGCGCAGAGCAACAGCCGCCGCTTCTAATGAAGACGCGCAGGTTCGATACCAAGATGCTATGGAGAATTTGTCGAAAGACTTGGCTATCCGAAAAGAATTATTTAAGGATTCGGATCCTGAGAGTAATATTCCTCATCACACGACCTTAGGGGATACCTGCAACATCATTGCAAAACTCAAAATCCAACAAGCCAATAGAACGAAAGGTAAAAAAACGAAACAGACCTTCTTATTAGAAAGTATTCATCATGCGAACATGTCGATGCATTATCTAGTTAAGGGGTATTTCTATAAAAATATTGACAAGACTACGCATGACCTAGGAATCCTACAATTAGGCATTACTCCAGAGCTACTCAATGGCCCCGAAAAGCTCAAACATGTTCAGTCTTATTTCTATCTACTGCAAGCTTTTCATTTAAAACTAAAAGCACTCAAACGCCTACTCAAAATCACTCCTCGGCATCAGCATCAAGTAATCAAAACGGATTTCTATTCTATCATAGCGATGTGTTCCACTTTTATTTCCAAGGTGAGAAAGGAGTATGAAAACGACTTGGCTAATTTTGCGTTGGATAAAATCACTAGACCCTTATTCGAATCTATTTTAAGTTTTCTTTACCTAGAATATGATGCTCAAAAAAACAAAGGAGCTATTGAAGATGATCTACTAAAAATCATCTTGGAAACTTTGGAAAGTAGCAAAAACTACGATATCGTACAGGCGATCGAAAAGGATGAAATTCACATCGAACAAGGCGACCAACTCATCAGAGATCTCTCCAATAAATTTCAAAAATGCATCCAAGAAGACGGGAGTTTTTCTCGAGAAGAAAAAGCCATAGCCTTCTTAAAAAAGCGACATAAAAAAATCAGTCAACTCTGCCAAGACCTGAGGAAGCAAGACGATAAGGCATCAGAGGTCCATCATAGCATTGGCCCCAAAGTGAACATTGCTGATGTTAAAAACAAGATGAAAGAACTTGCGGTCCACATCAACGAAGGTCGCAATGATAAGGATACTGCTATCATTTCTTTTTTCTATGGTAAAAGAGAGATTTTTGCTTTTACGATCAACGCTGAAGATTGCGGCTTTTTTAAATTAAAAATCAAGCCCAAACAACTACAGCAGCAGATTGAGCAACTGGTGAGCATCATGAATGAGGAAAACTTTAAAAAGTACCTCAAAGATTATAATACCTGGTTATTGAATAATAATCTGTACGAAAAACTAATCGGAGATCTAAAAATTCCTGATAATATCAGATTCCTTATTTTCCTTCCTGATCACAAATTGAACCAACTCCCCTTTGACATTATTCCACAAAAGGTCAGTCAGAAAGATATTTTTAAAAATAAGATCAAGTATTTAGTTCAGAAGTATCACACTTCCTATCACTACTCGATTTCTATGCTGTATCAATCCGTAGAATCCGCCCTAGACGCCACACATACTGCGTCTCAATGGACGACCAACTACCTCGGCATCTCCTCCAATCATACCCAAAAACCTCCTGAAGAACAAAAAGCTTCTTCCAATGGCGACCACACAAACACTAAGACGGACCTAATCATGGAGGTAACCAATACGGGGCTACAAATGATCAAAGCAGGGATCGCCAAAGAAAGTGTTCAATGCTACGTAGATCAACTCAATCCTCCTTATCCGGACGACTTAAATGTTGCCGATCTTTCTCAGATAGAGGCCATCAATAAAAATCTTTGTCACACACAAATTCTTCATTTTGCGACTCATGCCACCTCCGACATGACGCTTATTCGATTGAATGAAGACTATACCATTGGCCTAAAAGAGATCAAGAAAACAGAAAATGTGGGTTTGGTTATTTTGCACGGTTGTAATACGGGTAGAAATGAAAGTCCTGACAAGAGCTTTGCCAGTAAATCTTTGGGAAGACTTTTCCTAGCCAAAAAAGGAATTCGCAATGTCATCTACTCGGTGACCTCCGTCATCAATTCCCTCTATGAAGCTTTGGGGGAAGAAAGTGATCCTTCTATAGATTTGATCGAAAAATTCTTTGCGCTTTTATTAGAAAGTATAAATCAAGAAAAAAAGATCACCTACCCTGTTGCTCTTTCCAAAGTAAAAGCAGAAATCTTGTCAAAAGAAGAATACAACTTCTTTCCTCCTTTAGTTGCAGGACTCATTTTTGTAGGATGTCCTACTGATTTTTTTGCCATCGAGGTCAACAAAAAAAATAGCTAAAACACCCTGTAGAGCATTTTAGCTATTTTGCTTTTCTTCAAAAATAAATACCAGCTTAGTGCTGTTCAACCGCTCAGCTAGGCTGAATCATTTCTTTGATACTGTAAGCGATATAAAACTGCTGCAAAAATATTTTTTCTCCATTCCTTTCCAACACTAAATAATGAAGCCCTGGTAACAGGGCTCTGGTTTTAGCGATTGGCAGTTCGAATGAATGATCAGTTATCGTTTTTGCACATACCGGCTCTGATGAATTATTATTATAGATTTTTACCTCAGTAGTCGCTTCGCCCAAATTATCGAAAGACAAACTGATCGTATCTGTATATTCATATTTGGATTGAAGATCATTTACTACAACATCAGAAGCAGCGACTTTCGCTATATTCAGTTCGGTTTGTTGATCATTAAATTTTTCTTCCAAATCTATATATCGCTGATAAATGCGCTCTACGGACTTGGCGTAAAAGCTACCTTCTCTGCGCGTTTGTAAGCCACTATCGTTTAAATATTTGGCAATGGCATTAAAAGTATCTCCGTTTTTTTTCAATTTAAAAATCTGCGCAGCAGCCTTAAGATTTACTTCGTCAAAAATGGCGAGGCGAATCCTTTGCTTGATGGCACTATCTTTTGCATGCTTGGCAATCTCGGGATTACCGATTTCCAAGCCCGCTTTTCTTCGGTCTTTTAAGCGCCTACTGATTTTTTGCCCAAAGGCACTTCGTTCTAATTCTATATGATGAATAACGATTGGAATAGATTGAGCGTCCAGAGAAGTAAAGTCTTCTACTTTAAAGCGAATGCCTTCCAATAATTTTAATAATGGAATTTGCCTACTCAAATGCTCGTAACTACTTATAATTAATTGATAGCCTTTCTCCTTTGCTTCCGCACAGTAGGTTCTAAAGGTTTTTTCAAAACTTTCTTTATTAGGGACTTCTTTTGTAGTTACCTTATTGCCTGATTTGTCTAAAAGGGTAAGGTGGTCCAGTGCTTTTTCCTCCATGAGAATAAGAATATTATATGTTTTCGATTCCAAGAAGCTATTTCAAAGTGCTTCCCGAAAGGAAGTTACCAATAGTATCAAAGGAGGAATTTCTGTTAAATAATGGGGTTGATTGGGGTGTTTTTCTTGTGTCCATATCGAAATTATTAAAATTTAGTAAAAACGATAATTATATTTTAGATTGGCGAATACTATGCCATTTAACAAAATCTACTCTTCTCTTTTTTATTGACATTATCGAAAAAAGCTGGGCAAAGATAGTTTTTTTTCCTGACTTCACTCAAATAATGTCAAATTTTCACAATTGGGTGTATAACAATTGCGAATAAGATATAGTTTCCTAAATTAATTTTTTTTGCCTTAGCTGCGACATCCTTTCTTCCAGCCAATACAAAGCCATTTAACCTAGGACTATTCCTGGGTTAGTAAGTTTAAGTTTAAGTAAATCAGGTAGCCATTAACTAAAATGACACGCTTGCTGATTGGTATATAGCAAATAGGTAAGACTGTGTTTTAATGCTGGTTTTAGGTTTTGTCGTTTCGTATAAAGATACAAATAACGACCAACAAGCTAGGGTTTATTTTCCACAAATACTATTAAATATAAAAATAAGTTATTTTTTTAAAGAAAAACTAGTTATTACTTGATTTTATCATTAAAACGTCCAATCTTATAGAATAGATAGTTCAACGGTCTATTTTTTTGATTACAATTTGTCATTATTTGATTTAAAAAACCAAACGTTATGAATCTTACCCAATTAATCGACGCTATCCAAATGCAGGATATTCTCCTCTTTTTATTTCTCTTTATCGCCATTGGCTGGTTTATCATGAATTTTCTATTTGGCATTATTCGTATGGTAATGCCCTACCCTGCTACCCACTATCCAATGTCTGGTAATCTAAGTACGCCCAGACCAGTTAATGGCGGCGGAATGGGTCTTCCTTTTATCTTTCTACTCCTTGCCATTATTGCTTTTTTCACCTACACCAAGCATGATTCGATGGTGCCCACCACCACTCCGCCGCCCACTGAAAAAGCGATTACTAACGACAACAAACGAGTACCTCCTGCTCCATTATCCACTCCTAAACAAGAAGCGACCCCTTCTAAGTTTTCTATAGAAGATACCTTTGACAAGACGCGAAGAAAGCGTTCTATCCCTATCCAAAGAATCAATTATCCACCACAGCAATCTATGCCTAGTCCCGCTCCTGAGCCACCAGAAACAAGTCCAACTCCGAAGGATAAATTTGGGGTTCAACTCCAAGCATTGAGCTCTCGGGAAGCTGCTGAGGCGTATAAAAAAACATTTCGAACAAGCCAAGCGACCTACATCATTGAAGATGAAAATGGCCTTTATAAAGTCGTCGTGGGCAGTTTTGACACCAGAGCCAAAGCCGAAAAATACAAGCGAAAAAAAGCTTGGGAAAATGGTTTTGTTCTCGAGTATTTACTTTACGAAAGTCATTGAAAACAATCTGACGTTTCAGATCGTCTGCTATCAAAAATAAAGCATTGCAATTGAGTGATGTACCAAGAGCCGAATAGATAAAAAATTTCGATTCCCTTAGCATTCCTTAGTTCCTTCGAACTCCTCCTTTTCTGCTCTAATTCGATACCACTAACTCAGGAGGAAAAATGGTTTTCTTATAATTTTTCGACCCCCTAATTTCCATTAGTTCTCGTATTCCTTTAGCTGGAGCTGATAGCGTTCTAAATCTTCTATTTTATCCAACACATCACAACAGGTAATCAAATCTCTTAGAACCATTTCGATTCTATCGTCCTCCAAATGCGCTAAAATTTCTAAACCTTTTTCAGCAATTCTGAAAGCACTTTCAAACTCCCCTAGCTCCATTAGTGCAAATAGATAAGCTAGGCAAAGCTCCCCTTCAATCGTTCCCATATCTTTTACATCTAGTGCATAGAGATAAGCTTCCACAAAACGGAAATAAGCTATCACTTCATAATTGCTTTGCGAATAATCCAACTTCAATAATAAGTGTGCCCCAAGGTTCCAATATTTTTCTTGGTAGCCTTCTTTATACTTAGGCTCATAAAGAGATCGGACACTTTCTCCAATCAATGGGTGCAAACGATACCGAACTCCCTGCTCATGTTCTTCTCTTTCCAACCAACCTTTGGCATGTAATCGATGAAGACATTTAAGCAGCTCTACATAAGCCGTATTGCTTAGATTAGCAGGAACAATATCCAGTAGATCACATAACCTATGCAGAGACACAAAAGAGGAAGGCAATACGGAGAAAACGAGCAGGTATTCCAGTTCTTCTTCGGTCAAATTTTCTACATAAGAAAAAATACTTTCGATGATTTTTCGGAAGTTCTTTTCTCCTTTTGCATGGGTATATTCTGTCTCCACATCAATAGCTGGAGGACTTAAAATTCCGCCTTCACAAATTCTTTCATAGAGCCATTGTATATTCGCTTCTGGCAAGTAAAATTGCTCTAGATTTTTGGCCAACAATTCGATACTAAGCGTATGATAGTTGATTGCTTCCAACAATCGATCAATGTAAGGCGAGTCTTTTTCTCTCGTATAATAATCAAAAAATAATTTTCTAGCACTTGCCAAATCCAACACTCCCACTTCAATGGCCTCATAGGTATTTTTGACGCTATTGAGTTTTGTAGAAATGATGACATCCCAGTTATTGAGCACTGGTACTTCCATTACTTTCCAAGGATCATCCACTCCGTCTAATACCAATAAACCTTTCCCTTCCAGGTCCTCCATTCGCTCCAAGACCTGTCGATAATTATATTCATACAGTTCTTGTTCTTCCCGATCAAAAGATAATCCCAATCTTTCGTAGATGATGTCTTTTACCATTCCCTGCTTAATGCCTTGCCCACAAAAGCACCATGCGATAAAATCATATTGTCCTAGATAACGCTGACAATAATCCGCAGCAATCGTTGTTTTTCCAAGACCGCGCATGCCGTAGAGGTACACCCGACTTCGAGACGTCTGGAGCAACTGATTGATTTCCTTGATATAATTATTACGATTTTTATACTTTACGGGTAAATGGGGTGGTCGAGCACTAAAGAAAACGACCTTATTTCCTTTGGGTAAAAGTGCAGACCAGTAGGTATGTTTTTTATGAAATTTACGATTCTCTTTTGCCAAGTCAAATCTAAACTCTTGTAGCCAGCTAAAAACGCTGTATAAAGAAATAATCAGATAGCCTTTTCCTGTTTTGGATCGACTGATAAAACCTATGACCTTGCCCGTTTTCCTGTTCAAAACAGCACTGCCACTACAGATTGTCGGTGTTCCTTGACCATTTGCTTGGTAAGCAAATAATCCAGCACCACTGACGGTTTGCTCCCATTGGCAGGCAATGCGTTGCATCACTTGGTCCGATGTGGAGTAGTTCCAAGCCATCAATTGTTCACTTTGATTGATAAACGGATTACTCGCCAAAAAGGCAACTTGATGAGCTGCTGCTTCTTTTTTATCAACTTCCAGCACAAGCATATCTTCCCCTTTATCTGTAGATCGCGACCAAAGGAGTTGGCATGCTTTAAGCTTTTCCTCCCCCCCAAAGGGAAGGTACTCTTGAATGAATAGTTTTGCAGACTCCTCGATACTTTCTACAGAAAAACAGGCCAAAACACGGTTAGGAGTAACCCAAAACCCTGTCCCCAAGATTCTTTTTACTTCTCCATTTGCGCTCATTAGTATGATCCTAACTGTGCTCCGTAACAACCGATCTTCTATTGCATCATTCATTTCTAAATCTGTTTATCTCACTTCCTCGTCATTTTCTTCTTTTAGTAACACTGAAAAAATAAGTCCGACGTTTTTTATAGTATTTAAAGGAGGACTTAATTTTAAACCCTTTAAATATTTAGTTAATGTCTCTTTTATTACCCACACAAACCCCTACACACTTTAGTAAACAAATGAACTTTCAAAAGGTAAATCAATACAGGCAATAAAATTTCCGTACCTTTCCTTTTTTCCATTATTTACCGCCTACTTTCGAGTATTTTGGAAGAAGAATTCGTCTATCTAGAAATCTCAATGCCCTAAAATGTCTATCTCCAACGCGCTATCTACCCGGTCAGAATCCAAATGTGAACTTTGCGCCGCCGCAAGTGAATTATCAGAATACATCGTCCCGCCCAAGGTAAGTGATGAGCTAGACCATCAGGTTGCACTGTGTAGCACCTGCCTCCCCCAAATCCAAGATTTAGAGCAATTAGAAGTCAACCATTGGAGGTGCCTTAATGAAAGTATGTGGAGTACGGTTCCAGCGGTGCAAGTTCTAGCCTATCGGATGCTCAATCGGCTGCATCAGGAAAATTGGGCCCAAGATCTTATTGCCATGATGTACCTCGACGATGAGACATTGGAATGGGCAAATCATGGAGACCATACGACCAGCATTGTTCATAAAGACAGTAATGGGAATATCTTGCAAGCAGGAGATTCGGTAAGCCTCATTCAGGATTTGAATGTAAAAGGGGCCAATTTCACTGCAAAGAGAGGAACAGCCGTCAGGAGGATCAGACTAGATCCAGACAATGCGGAGTATATCGAAGGGAAGGTAGATGGCCAGCATATTGTGATTTTGACGAAATTTGTAAAGAAGTCTAATTAGAGATCAAAGGAGACGGGATAATTATTCATTTTATAAAGACTATTCGTTACGACTTGCAAGTTGTAAACGGATCAACGTGGAGGTCTCTGACCTCGAACCTTAAGTATTCCATAGATGCTGACCAAGGAAGAATATTGAAAATACAGAAGATAGAAAACTAATGAGATCTTGTAAGCTAGTAGCGAAGCATTTTTTCACCAACTATTCACTAGAATTTATGCAGAAATCTTTTGCCTTAGCGCTAAAAACCCGATGAATAAAAAACCCAATAGTCCCCACCAATAATACCTTGAGTTATGGCGAGAAAAACTCAAAGGTGCTATATTTCCAAATTGAACGAAGGCTGCCCAGTAATAAGGATGACTTTCATTGAGGTCCGCTTCATAGAGGTAATTTTCTTTGGCTTTGGCAAGGGCCTGATCTTTTGAAAAACCTTGTCCTAGGTTTTTGTAATAATCCAACATAATTGTAGACGTGGCACAATCGTCGACCGACCAAAGGCTAGTCAAGACACTCTCACTCCCGGCCATTAAAAAACACCTCGCCAGACTCATCACTCCTTCTCCTTGTTGCCACTTTCCCGCTCCTGTATTACAGGCACTAAGCACGGTGAGTTCCGCCTGCAAATTCATATTACTCAATTGCTTTTGAGTTAGGTATTCTTCTTTAGAAAAGAAAATTTTATTCAAATCTGTTTCCTCTTCCTGAACACAAGCGTGAGTGGCCAAATGGAGGATCTGATAATTTGGGGCTTCTTCGATAAAGGCAGTGGAGTTCGCTGCTTCATCGAGATAGGTCTTTCCTGCTAAGATTTCACTGATGCCTAGCACTTCTTTTTCATTACAAAAAAGATCAAAAAGTTTCCCTTCTTGGCAAGTTCTCGCTTTGGCAATTTCTGTGGTTTCAAAAGAAGGGGCAAAGCCTAAAAACTTTGGTTCTCTTATTGCCTTATTTATTGGATTTCTTTCGACAGTGGTCATCGACGCAGAGTAGTGATAGCTGATTTTATAATCCGCAAAAAGGTAGTCGAGGTCTTTATAAAAATAAGGGGTCGCTTTATCTACTTTTGCATTGGTGGTCAGTAAGTCGAAGGGAAGATAATTGAGCAAATCATCTGGAATGATTATTAATTGATCTACTTCGTCAGGCAATAAAGACAAGCCTTCTGCTAGTAATTTTTTGTATAAGGAAGAGGACAAGTGATGAAAGAGGGCAAAATCTGTTTTAAACGCTGCGGTGGTTTTGGAAGGCGAAGCGATCAAGCGACTCATTTCTTTTAAGTCTCCTCTTAAATTCTGCTTTCCTACAATCGGCAAAACGAAGCTCTGTTCTTTACTCAAAAAAAAGGCATAACCATTTTCCTCTGCTAATACAAACTCGACAATTGCTGTTTTCGAATGAGGCATTTTTTTTTGCAATTCTGCCAGCGCAATAGGTTCGGTTTGTTTTTTTAAAGAATGGTATAAAGGGTTTTGCTTTTCTAATAATTGAATACAGGTTTGGATTTCATTTTTTAATTGAAACCTTCGTTTTTCCAATTTTTGAATTAAGTCTTGGTTACTTGACTTTTTCTTTTGCCTTTCCTCTAAAATACCTGTTTCATAAAAAGTCAATTCCGCTCGCAAATTTCTTTCCTGCTGCAAAAGGCTATCAGAAGCGCGCACAGAATTCCGAGCACTTTCATCTTTAATGGACTCGTATAATTGAACGGCCTTATTGCTTTCTGCAAACATAAAAGCAGCACTAAGATAGCTTTGTTCTTTTTTGCTACGATGAAGTGCTAAGGCATTCGTAATCGCTGCTAAATAAAAAGAATTTGTTTTTTCAACCAAAGTATGCTTAGACCCTGCGGCCAAATATCCCAAGCGAATAGCGTGGACGATCTCTGCTACTAAGAGATGGGTCTCATGAGCAGCTTCTAGCAAATGCTCTTCTTGGGTGCTTTGGTAAAAGCGAGATAACGTTGCTGCTTTTTCAATCAATATTTGCAAGGCTGCAAATTCATTAATCAAAATATCAGAAGAGGGGTTTTGAGTAACAGCATTGGCGTGAAAATCAATCGCCAAAAACTCCAAGGCTTCTCCATAGAACGCTAAGGCCAAAGGGTATTTTTCTTGATGGCTATAGACCTTAGCCATTGCGGCCAAGGGCTTTGCTAAAGCAACATGGTATTGATAAGAATCAAACTCCTCTTCTGCATCTGACTTGGCTCGCTCATAGCACTTTAGAGCTTGTGCGTCATTTCCTTCTTTCCAATAAATATCTCCGTAAGTCACCCAAGATTTGTACTGTTCCAAAAGTTCATTTTCGTGATGCATTTGGATGGCTTTCTCGATGTATTTTTTTGCTTTTTGAGTATCTCCAGACCAGCGGTAGGCTTCTGCCAAATCCTTGTAAGCATACCATCTGGTCTGTTGATAATATTTTTCATCTGGTAATTGATCGAGAATGGCGATCGATTGTTTGAGATTAGGTACAACAGACTGGAAATCATTTTTGGATTGATAACAACTGGCGATTTGTCGCAGCAAACGACTTTCTTCATGGCTATAAGCCGACTCGTCTATTTTGATAGATTCGATCGCCTGTTTGAAATAATCAATGGCCGTATCATAATCTCCGTTTTCCTGATAGCTCAATCCAAGGCCTTCCAAAGCATAAGCTAGTGCTTCTGCATCAGAACCATGCGTTCTTTCAATGGCCAAAGATTCTTCCTGTAAGGTGATCGATTTTCTTCCATCCACAAAGACGGAAAGGTTGGCAATTGCTGCAGCATACATCAATTCCTTTCCCAAATACTTTATAGAAACCTCTACCGCTAACTGTGCATTTTCTTTCGCCCGTTGATAATCTCTTTTGTAATAATAAGCTATCGACAAAAAATTATGTGCATCGACATAGCTCTCCCAACATTTAGCCGCAAAAAAAACGGGCATTAATTTTTCGATCACCAGAATAGAAGAATCTGGTTGATTCATCACATCAAGATTCAACAAACGCTCGGTTTCTTCTTCACATAGAAACTCCCCCGAATGCTGTCCCCAAAGTGAAAAAGAACAAAGGAGAAACACGCCCAAAAAGAAACCTTCTAATTTTATCATTCGCTTATTTTACCACTTTCTTGATGATGGTTTGCTGATCGGAAAAGAATCGGAAAAAATAAATTCCACTCGGCCAGTCTATGGTGTAAATCGCATTGCTATGCTTATCTTGTTGAAATTGATTTTGCTGGTACATCACTTTTCCTTTCGCATCGTAGACGACCATTTTCAGGTCTTCCTTAAGCGCTTTTTCTTCCAAATAGATATTGACATAAGTCGATGTAGGATTGGGGAAAATAGAAATTTCTCCCGCTACTATGGTTTCTTCTTCAGATGGAGAAAAACCTTGGAAGGTAAAATCGGCAGTACTTGAGGAACGAGAGGAGGCACTATTCGTAATAGTAACGACATCTTCTGGACAAGGATAAACTTCGCCATCACAACACATTTCTTTGTTGGTCTTTACATACGCTGCCAAACCCGATTGAGGGACATCGAAAATAGTTGGTGGAAATAAATCTGGATGGGCAAAAACCGGATAAGGCATGTAGCCTACCTCCATGGGAGTAACCAATTGGTATTCTACTTTAAAAAAGAAAGCATCATATAAATCGCAATGATCCTCCAGCACAATTTCGAAATAGAAATGAGCCGCCCAAGCAGAGTGACCTGTTTCGAGGACTACAGGATAAACCATTTGGGGAGTGACTTCATGGGTGTAGCCAAACAGTGGATATTGGGGATGGTAATTGGGGAAAAAATAATTAAAATGCATGGCTGGATAATTCTGAATATCAGGATCTAAGAAATTGACGATTAGCTTAAAAGCTAAAATATCATCCTCCAAGAGTGCAACACAAATATCTTCTTCGAAATCACAACCCATTGAATTGCTCCAATTGGTTTTTTGGATGCGGGCACCGCTTCTTTTGGTTTTGGGTTGTGCTTGGGTAGAAAATAGGGAGCAGGAAAATACGAAGATCATTGCCATACGGATGATCGCATAGAGTTCATTCTTTTTCATGTGTCTTTTTTATTTTAAGTTAAGATCACATGGAACTTACCTACCGTCAAGCAGGCTTACCATGATTAAATAGTCAGTCTTCGGTGTATTTAATACCGATGTAATCATAGACGTTTCATGTGTCTTTTTTATTTTAGGTTAAGATCACATGGAACTTACCTACCGTCAAGCAGGCTTACCACGATTAAATAGTCAGTCTTTTGTGTATTCAATGCTTATAAATCATGGACGTTTCATGTGTCTTTTTTATTTTAAGTTAAGATCACATGGAACCTGCCTACCGGTCAGACAGGCTTCATAATACCTTTACTTGTGTGGTTAAAAAATAATTGCGTAAATCTAATCGAACAAATTTCGCTGTTGTAACAAGGCTCCAGAAAAGGTTTTTAATAACAAAATGGACTACGATTTTTTTTAATCAAAAAAGAAAATAAGACATTTTTATTGCTTTTCAAGCATCGTCATTCGAAAAAATTTTCGCATTTTAATGTTAGAATAAGATTTGTAATTTAAAGCAAAACCGCTTCTTATTCTATCCATTGTTTTTTTTTCAAAAAGGTAATGTAGTTTTTTTGTTTTTTTTCAAAAAAAATTCAATTCCCTATTTCCCCTAAGCATTAAAATTGCCTAAAAACCACTTCTTGCTACTATTTCTTTATAAATAAGATTACCTTTTCTTTTTTATTACAATCTTAATTATTAGCGCCCAATGGGTAAAATGAGAGATTCCGAAATAATAAAATATTTGGCGAATGGACAACACCCTGAGGTGGGTCAAGCACTGGGGTATCTTCATCGGCGGGTGTATAGGCAGGTATCCACCCTTATCAAGCGGAACTTGGGATCGAGTACCGATACGGAGGACATTTTTCAGGATGCGCTTTTGGTACTTTATAAGTTGGCCAAAAGGGGAAGTTTAGCAGAGGACACGAATGTAGAAGCTTATCTATTTGCAATTTGTAAAAATCTGTGGTTTCAGCAATTGAGGAAACGCAAAGAGATGGTACCTATAGAAGATCCACAACTTAAGATCAAAGTAGCAGAAGTTCCTCTTTTTAGGATGATGAAAGAGGAAGAACAAAAAGAATTAAAAAACTTGATTGGTCAACTTGGAGCAAATTGCAAAAAAGTGTTAATCAACTTTTATTATAAACGGATGCGGATGCGAGAAATCGCAACACAGATGGGCTATAGTAGCGAACAAGTGGCTAAAAACCAAAAATCGCAGTGTATGAAAAAATTGAAACAACTAGCGTATAGCTCCCCCATATTTAAAAACAAAATGACTTAGGTGGTATGGAAAATTCAGATCAATGGATGGATGATTATCTCTTGGAACGATTGGATGCAGAAGCGATGGAAAACTTTTCTCGCCGTCTGAAAAAAGACCCCGAGCTTAGAAAAGAAATCGAAAATCGTAAAGTCATTTTAGGGATGCTTGATGCTTTTGGTGATCTGGAAATGATGGAACAAATCAGCGCAGTTCATCAAAAAGAAATGACTCAAAGTCGTAAAACCCGACGACTTCCAATACTTTGGTCCACCGCTGCCGCTATTGCATTGGCGATTGGTCTCTGCATTTGGCTTTGGCCAAAAACGAATACTCCAGCGCAATTATTTGCTGCAAATTATGAAGCCTATGAATTGAGTTTTGCTGCGCGCAGCAAGGAAAATTCAGCGCAATTGGCGAAAGCCAATCAATTTTACCAAGCGGGGGATTTTGCAGCAGCCTTGCCACTCCTCCAAAAAATAGCTGATGCACAAGAAGCGTCTCCCAAGATAGATTTAGCCATTGCCATTGCTCAAATTGAAACGGGCCAATATCAAACAGCCCTCTCCTATTTCAATGCAATCAAAAACAAAGATTTTGACCTCTACCGCGACCATGCTTTTTGGTATGCCGCACTTTTGCAACTCAAACAGGGAAATATTGATGCTGCCAAAAAAGATCTACAGCAATTGACTAAACAAAGTAAAAATCCTTTTTACCGCCAAGCCAAATCCCTTCTTTCCCAACTCTAAGAGCGATTTTTTTTAAAACTCCAATCTATCTTAAGTATTGAATATTTCACCTAACCTGCAAGGAATATTCAATAAGCAATCTTCAATATCGAATACTCTTTTGCACGAAATATTGGAGAGCATTTAAGTCACCATTTCATTTTTTTTCATTTTCCACATTACCTTTTTTCTTTTACCACAATGATTCACATGTACGTTGAATTCAACTCTTGGTGGGCCTCCCTGAAACCACCTTAAAAGAAGTAAGGCGCAAAGCTGGATTGCGTTAATGAAGGCTTTTAAATTGGTTCTTTGAACTTTCCGTGTTTTGATCGACCACAGGATTCACCGAAGAACGAAAAATATTTCACCATGAAAAGTAAACTACTATTCTCATTATTACTATTGTTTTTTTTCAATAGTGCTGCTTATGCTCAGGACTGCCCTACCTTTCCAGACTGCTATGATATTCAAACTTCTATCACCATCACTCCTATCGATTTATTAGACGAAGGAGCTGGCTGCACTTATTCTGTGAGATTCGAAGGGCTGGATGATTTTAGTCCAAATTGTTTTGACTTGGCCATAAAGACTGCTCCAACCACCGTACCTGCTCCAAGCCAAAGTGGTGCAGATCCTTATACGTTCATTGTCACTGTAAATAATCCAAGCAATGCTCCGGTTGTACATAAGATATTTGCTTTTATTACACAAGAGGGAAGTAATTGTGTTTATGAACCCATGATTGAAGATGTTCCTTTGCGTTGTTGTGTCGACGATGATGTAACAGGAATTGAACTCAATGCGACTTTAGTCGATTGTGTACCGGGTACCGGAGACCCTGAAAACTGTGTTTATGAAATCAGTGTAGACGTCAATAATATAGATCCTGTTAGCTATAACTGGGCTAGTATCACTAGCCAATGCCCCAATGTACCCAATGCCCCTAACACCGGAAACTCTAGCTCCTTCCTGGCGACTTTTGAAAATTGTGATTTCCCCTATTTCGTTTCCGTTACGGTGACAGATGAATATGGCTGTGAGTACGAAGAAACGATAGAAGTAATGTGTACGGGCTGTAGCGACGATCCATGTGCAGATCCTCCTCCAGCTCCGGATGTAAAGGTAGCCTTTGACAAGACGTATTGTGTACAATGTCCATTTACCGATATTTTCTTTTGCCGCTACGACTTGTATGTCCTTAATCCTGAACCGGGGCTTATTTACAAATGGACTTACCAAAGCCAGAGTGGTTTAGATGGGGGTTCTTCTCAAGGCTTTCCTGCTCCAATAAATATCAATAGTACAGAGCCTTATCTTTTGACCTTGATTATTTTGGATGAGGATACTAATTGTGTTCTGGGAGTATATGAGTATGATTTGGAATGTGTGGGCGATGAAGATTGCGAAGTATTTGAATGTGGAGACCCAGATTTGATAGACCTTAGTATCAATGTTACCCCCCTCGAACCAGAATGTATTTATGACTTCAATGAAAAGGGACAAATCGTCGGTACGCTAGCGACCTGTACCTTTAATGTGACCACTAATGCACCACCTGGCAGCTCATCTATCATGGAGATTGCGTACTCTGAAAATTCTCCAAATACAGTGACCCAGCCGGTAGACAATGATTTTGACTTGACTCGAACATGTGGAAATGGTACACTTACTTCTGCGGCTTGTGGCGCTACTTTTTGTATCACGGTATATGACGAAAATGCTTGTGTCATCGGTGGAGCTTGTGACTTTGTACTTTGTTACCCAGCAGGTTGTTTTGATGAAGGCAATGGGGGCAAAGGAGGCGAAAGAAATGGAGTGGTAGAAGCCAGTACGGCGCTAAATGCGACGATCTATCCTAATCCAGTTCAACGCTCTGTATCCAACACCTTACGTTTTGGAAACCTAGACCACTTTGATTTTGAAGCAGGTACTAGCATTGAACTTTTTGATCTTTCTGGTAAAATTTTAAAATCAGAACGTGCTACTGCGGATTGGAATCGAAGCATGGATTTGACCGATGTAAATCCGGGGATTTATTTCTTGCGGATTGCGAATGGAGAAGCGGTGCTTCAGGTGGAGAAGGTTGTGGTGCTGGAGTAGGGAACGATATTTTTAGGTAAAAAAGAACCGGTATCTGAGAGATTAGATACCGGTTTTTTTTGTGGTTTTAGGAGTAGGATTTGAAGAATTACGAACAGTAGTTTTTGAGTAATAACTATGCTATTATTCTTTTAGTGGGGTCTTATTTTGCCACATTATTCGATTGATGTACTTAAGATCTTCTGTAAAAAGAAAAAATTGCTTATTTAGCTCTTCTTCGTTTTTAAGGTTTTCTGGATAAATACTATTTTTTAGTTTATTTTTTTCGAAAGTCACAATTGCTACCGCATTCTTTTCACCGAATTTAATACTAAGGCCATCTAGATATCCATCCTTATAAGTATTTAAGTCTACCAAAATAGTATCCTTTCCTTCTACCCTAAACCTTTTCCAAATTCCAGAGAGTTCTCCATGTACATATTGGCCCAAATAAACTTCCTCAGGAGGCGTTTTAAAATGGCTATGGTATATCCAATATCCATGTTTCACCAAGCCAATGTTCTCCATTGTTATTGATTGATTACAACCGTCTGGCGTAAATTCAGTTTGTTCATTCGAAAGATATTTTTCTGCGTCAAAAGCATCATTACATGGTTTAAATACCTGAGCGAACAAGTTTACTTGAAAAGCCAGTATAAACCCAAGTAGCATTAAATTATTTCTTCTTTTTCTTTTTCTTCTCATAAACTCTTGTCTTTGTATCTCCTTTTCTTCTCATTGAGATCTTAGTAAGTCTTCTAGTCTTTTTCCGACTTTCTCCCTCAATATCCATAACCAAAATTACTTCTCCCTTTCCATAGGTGATTGCTTCTCCTCCTTTTCTTGAATCTGTAACCGCCATATCTTTTCCATCATTCAAATCAGATAAAACCTGCGTACGATTTGCTTCTCCTTCCTTATGAATTTTATCAAAGGCGCCAGTACCCTCATTCCCACCTAAAACATATATTTTATTCTGTTCATAATCCTTAGTATTATGGCGTTCGGTAACAAATTGAGCAATAATAGCCGTTTGCACATCACTTTCGTCATTTAATAATTCTAAATCTGCAATACTTACATCTCCAGTATAATAGGAATCAAAGATTACATTACCACCTGGATCTGTTTTTAAAGCATATTTTACCGTTTGCTCTTGATCAATCGCATTGATAAGCAACTGGGTGAAAGTCGAAGAACCTCCCGTTTTACTCTTATCGACTTTATGTTCGATTCGATTGGTCTTTTTATTATAGAAGAATTTATGTCCGCTTGCATTTCGGTTGAGCATTCCTATAAATTTCTTTCTATTCTTTTTCCCTCCAACGGGTTCTATTTGTCTTCCGTCAGGGTCGACCAGCATCATCGGGTTGTTTGCAACATAGGCATAGGGAGAAATTCCCGGATACTTTCTGGCAAGAGGATCAACACTCAACCACCTTCCTAAGCTTGGATTGTATATTCTAAACCCAAAATCATAATTAGTTATTGCGCCAAACTCTCCATTCTCTTCTTTCTCTTTTCCACCAAAGCCATGTCTGTAGGAATCACTAGAATAGGTTCTTTGTGGCATTTGCAATCCGAAAGGATAATAATCATGAGCAGATACAATCGTTGCTTCATAATAATCCGACATTCCATCATTCCCGGTATCCACTCCATTTTTTCTATCATTGATCACACTCAAGACATTATCTAAATGATTAGAGAGTTCATAATACTTTATTCCACGTGTGTTTACACCTGTTTCCTCTACATATGGAATGTTTCCTACATCACTAACATCTGCCCAATAGGCAATTTCGTTAATGGTTCCTATTCGCGAATCCCCATAAACATATTGCTCCTCCCAAGTTAAACCAGCGTTATTTAAAACAAAAGTACTCACCAATTCGCCATTGGAATTTCTAAAATAAAAAGTGTATTCCGTTTCATTGGAGGTGCCATTGAAAGAAGCTTTAACTGCTCGATTACCACTAGCATCATAACTATAAGTAATCTTGTCTAAAGCATTTAATCCAATATTAGTCACTTCTTTCACCTTATCATAAGCATCCCAAGCGATAAGCGCTCCATCTTCATTCTCGATAATATTGCCACTTCCATCATAATCAAATGCCCCTGCGCTATTACCTGCTCCTATCGGACTACAATCTTCTATTTGAGCAGTAAAATCTCCCAACTCTGCCTCTACTTCAAAGCCAGGTAATAATTCGACACATTGCCCTGCCTGAAAAATCACATCTTCTTCTCCTGTCACCCAATTCGACCCGTAAACTTGATCCATAGCTTGAGAAATAGATTCAATATCTACAGGGTTATTGATGTATAATATTGGCTCACAAGCAGGGCTATCCTCTGTAAATAATTGTAACTTATCCGTCCCTTTAATATATTCATAAGTTAAATCATCAATTAATGACGGCGAGGATACTCCAGGGGAAGCTAAACCGAATCTTTGCAAGCTTTTAATATTTCCATTTCCTTCATAGGTAGCGTTCATTGAATATTTACTCTCTAGTCCATTGGTATTTCCCCACTCGTAATTCGCCTCATCCAAATTATCAAAGGAATTCATTTTTTTTATACGCTGCATCTGATCATAGGTATAGGTGTAAGCCACTGCATCTCCAAATTGTTTATTGTGAACCGCCATTGCTCGAATATTCCCATCATATAGATTTGGAGCTACTGCATTCACATTAGAACTTTGAGGAATACTTGCTTCTATCCCATCTCCCGAAATGGCTTGGTAGTCGCTGTCAAAGTAATTCAAGGTATAACTTAAAACATCTCTTGCAATAGTAGATCTACTACTAAAACCTAAATTCCCATCTTTCCCCAAACCTCTATCAACATCCAATGA
>CAYQRA010000007.1:0-29041 GCA_964419315.1 uncultured Saprospiraceae bacterium
ACTGCATTAAAAATAATTCTTAAAAAAGGAGAATATGCAAATGCAATGGAAGATCAATGGCTTTTTTCAATTCTGTGACCAGTAGTTCCGCAGCAGCAGGTTTGAGCAAGCCAGCCATGTCTTTTATGGCGATCATATGAGCTCCCGCATCTTCCAACTGACGAGCAAGGTCGAGGTAGTATTGTAAATTAAACTTGCTCCGATTGGGATCGGTAATGTCTCCAGAGTAACAGATGCTGGCTTCCGCAATTCCTCCTGTTCGTTCTCTCACCGTAGCGATACTCGTGCGCATCCCTTCGACCCAATTGAGGGAATCAAAGATGCGGAAGACATCAACTCCCGTCTCCCAAGACTTTTCGATAAAAGCCTCCAAAAGGTTGTCGGGGTAAGCAGCATAGCCTACGGCATTGGAGCCTCTTAAAAGCATTTGCAATAATACATTGGGCATCGCTGCCCGTAGACTTTCTAATCGTTTCCAAGGACATTCTTTTAAAAATCGCAAGGCCACATCGAAAGTGGCCCCTCCCCACACTTCCATGGAGAATAATTGGTGACCATGATTTTTAGCAAAACTTTCGGCTACTTGCATCATGTCATAACTGCGAACTCGAGTAGCCAATAAAGACTGATGCGCATCGCGGAAAGTAGTATCTGTAAACTGGATTTGCTTTTTTTCTCGGAGCCATTGCATCATCTTTTCTGGCCCCAATTCTGTAAGAATATCTTTGCTGCCCTTGGAATAGGTATTCCCTGCACTAAATAGCGGGACTTTGGCTTTGGGGAGTTTTCTTTCTGGATCTTTGTATTTGATATCAGGATTTCCATTGACGATGACTTCTGCGAGGTAGCGTAAAGTTTTGGTACCTCGATCTCTAAATCGTCCTTGTTGGAGCATCGCTCCATGTTTGTCAATAAAACCGACTGTGGTTTTACCTTCTTGGAAAGTTGGATGTTGGAGTAGATTGATTAAAAATCCAATATTGGTTTTTACCCCTCGAATCCTAAACTCCCGGAGCGCACGGTGCAATCTTTCGGAAGCACCAGAAAGGGTGCGTCCCCAAGCCGTAACCTTTACGAGCATGCTATCAAAGAAAGGGGAAATTTTAGATCCTGAGTAAGCACTCCCTGCATCGAGTCGAATTCCAAAACCTCCGGCACTGCGGTAAGCAATGATGGTCCCATAGTCGGGTTTGAAGTTTTCGGAAGGATCTTCGGTGGTAATTCGACATTGCACGGCGAAGCCATGACATTCGATGGATTGCTGATTTTGGATGTCAATAATGGGATCGTTGAGTGGATAGCCCATCGCAATCAAAATTTGAGAACGCACGAGATCAATACCCGTGATTTCTTCTGTGATAGTATGTTCTACTTGTATCCGAGGATTGACTTCTATAAAGTAAATGTTTTCTGATTTATCGACTAAAAATTCCACGGTGCCTGCATGACTATAGTTGACATGACGAGCAATCTTGAGCGCATATTGGTATAAATTTTCCCGCGTTTCTTTTTTCAAGCCAATGGAAGGTGCGACTTCAACTACTTTTTGAAAACGCCTTTGTACGGAGCAATCTCTTTCATAAAGGTGGACAATATTTCCGTATTTGTCTCCCAAGATTTGTACTTCAATATGCTTGGGCTCTTCTATAAATTTTTCGAGAAAAATAGTACCATCTCCAAAGGCGGTTATGGCTTCTCCTCTTGCTTCCTGATAAGACTTTATCAGCTGTTCTTTGCTTCGGACGACTCGCATTCCACGACCACCGCCACCGGCGGCAGCTTTGACCATGATAGGGAACCCAATCCTATCAGCCTCTTTTAAGATTATTTTTTCATCACTCAACTCTTCTCGACTATCTTCGATGAGTGGGACTTGCAGGTTGCGGGCAATGGTCTTAGCCGCAACCTTATCTCCTAAACGATCCATCACCTCTGCTTCTGGTCCGATAAAGGTAATTCCTTCCTCTCGGCAGCGCCGAGCAAAAGTGACGTTTTCGGATAGAAAACCATAGCCTGGGTGGATGGCTTCTACCTGATTTTTTTTAGCAATTCTAAGAATTTCTTCTACGTCGAGATAAGGCTTTAAGGGATCATCATTCTTACCGATTTGATAGGCTTCATCTGCTTTATAACGGTGGAGAGAGTAACGATCTTCATAAGTATAAATAGCTACAGTAGTTAGCTTGAGTTCAGATGCTGCTCGTAAAACACGGATCGCAATTTCCCCTCGGTTTGCGACCATGACTTTATTGAATCGGTATTTTTGTTCAGGCATGGTGGTGATTTTTACCAAAAAAAATGAATAGATAAAATCTACATCTTCTATTCATACGTAAGAAAAGAGAAAACGATTTGGTTTGATTAATTCATTTAATCAAATTGGCGAATATTTTTTATGAATTTTGGTAAGAGAAAAGGCTATAAGTGAAAGATAAGCAATTAGAAGGCAAAGAAGAAATTTGTTTAATTTTTTAGTATTTCGTTGATACTCCGATAAAGTTAGTTCATCGAAAAAGGAATTTAGTAGTAGTACTTTTCACTAACTTGTGATACAATTTAATTTTTTAATCAAAGACGAAAATTAGAAGCAATGAGATTTTTATCGACCCTTGTATTGTCCTTATTCGTTCTTAGCCTTTTTGCCCAGCAAGCAACAGTAAAAGGGCAATTATTGGATGCCGAAGGACAAGCAGTAGCTTTTGCCAATGTTGCTTTGTATAGTATAGCGGATAGTAGTCTAGTAAAAGTAGCGGGTAGTGAAGACTCTGGGATTTTTGAAATGCAAGGGATTGCCCAAGGAGCGTATTCTTTAGAAGCTACTTTTGTCGGATTGCCAGATTTGAAGAAAAAAATTAATCTTACCGCCGATCAAAATCTTGATTTGGGAGCTTGGGTATTTGCGCCAGCAGCGACTAATTTAGAAGAGGTCACCGTCAAAGCTACTAGAGCAATGGTAGAGATCAAACCTGATCGAACGGTTTTTAATGTCCAAGGAACCATCAATAGTACTGGCGAAGATGCTTTGGCCCTTTTGCGAAAAGCACCTGGGGTAATGGTGGACAATAATGATAATGTAAGTGTTTTAGGGCGCTCCGGTGTTTTGTTGTATGTAGATGGCAAACGCTTGCCGCTAACAGGCGACGATATGACGGCCTATTTGCAGAGCCTAACCGCAGAACAAATAGATCGCATTGATATTATCTCGAATCCCGGAGCTCGCTACGAAGCAGAAGGCAATGCAGGGATCATTGATATTCGATTGAAAAGAGATAAAAGCTTGGGAGCCAATGGCTCTCTAACAGGATCGTATAGCCAAGGAAGACATGCTCGTTATAATCTTAATGGAAGTGCTAACTACCGCAATAAAAAATTCAATGCTTTTGCTTCGGCTGGTCTTGGAGAACGAACAGGATTCAATGACATGATCTTTGAAAGCATCCAAAATGATATCCGATTGAAGGAGAATGATGATGGGATCAATAGTGGACGAAATTATAATCTTCGATTAGGAATGGATTTCTTTATTAAGAAAAATCATACGCTGGGTTTTTTGGCGAGCAATCGGATGATGAAAGGATCCAATACCTCTAAAAATCGACTCCGTCTTTCTCCGGTGATTCGTCCATTAGAGGTGGTTCAACCGGAAGCCATCGATAGTATTCTATTTGCTGATAATTCCACAAAGACCTCTCGCGATCAAAATACGTTAAACTTGAATTATCGTTTTGATAATGCCAAAGGACGAAGTGTGAACGTAGACCTAGATTATGGACGGTATAAAAATGCAGTCAATCGCTACCAGCCCAATATCTATTATGATGGATTTGAAGAAACCAAACTTTCAGAAAAAATCGACAGCTTTGATACGCCTACAGACATTCAAATCTATACCTTCAAACTAGATTATGAAGAAGACGTACTGGGAGGAAAATTAGGTTTGGGAACCAAATTGAGTCGAGTAGAATCAGATAATATTTTTGATGTATTTAACCTCAGAGATATGGTGTATTCTAAAGATTTGAGCAATTCTAATATTTTCAATTATGAGGAAAATGTCTATGCGGCTTATGCCAACTTTGCTCGGCCCATCAATGAAAAATGGAATTTTACAGCTGGCTTGCGCGCAGAACAGACCGATGCAAGGGGAGTGCTCACTGCAGCGGACCCTTCCAAACAAGAACCACCGGTGGATTTGAATTACTTGAGTTTGTTTCCTAGTGCAGGTTTGACTTGGCAAGTTGCTCGCCAACATTCATTGGCACTTAACTACGGTCGAAGAATTAATCGCCCCGATTATAATGTGCTCAATCCATTTCGCAATCAATTAAGCGAGTTGTCTTATGAAAAAGGAAATCCCGCCTTGAATCCAGAGATTGTTAATAATTTGGAATTGGGTTACACCTTTGCTTATCGCTATAATTTCAAATTGGCCTTTAGTAGAACCATTGATCAAATTACCCGTTTGATCGGACCGGATGATGTGGATTTACGAGCCAATTTTATCAGTTGGAATAATCTGGGGAGACAGGATGTTGCCAGTTTTAGCATCAGCGCTCCGACACAATTAACCAAAAAATGGAGTGCTTATTTCAATGTTGGTTTATCTTATTTAGACAATCAAGCAGATTATGGGGAAGGTGCTATTGTGGATGTACAAGCTTTTACCTATAGTATTTATCAGCAACATACTTTTACGCTTCCGGCAGGATTTAAAGGAGAAATTTCTGGTTATTATGCTGGACCAGGAGTATGGGGTGGCGTATTTCGTTATGAATCTAGTTGGAGTTTAAATTTAGGTTTGCAACGTAAGTTTTTGCAAGAGCGATTGAATATTCGTTTGAGTGGAAGTGACCTTTTTTATGAATCTGGCTGGGATGGTTTTTCGAAGTTTGATGGATTGACTACTGCAGGGCGAGGCCGTAATGATACGCGGCGGATTAGCTTGAGTGTGAGTTATAATTTTGGAAATGAGAATGTGAAATCCAGAAAGCGGAAAACGGGAATCGAAGAGGAGGCTGACCGTGTTGGCAATTAATTTAGGGTAAAAGGATTTTTAAAAAACCTTGAAAATGGGGGGACAAAAAAATGTCCCCCCATTTTGATTTAAATCTGCTTTATACTAGCTTTTGTACTAAACCACAAATAGAAAAGAAATCAGTCGAGGAATATCCCCGGCTCGGGGTTCGTCCCACCATTCGTCCAAACGCAATAATTGGAAGCCATTTTTTTGGGCACTATCTAAATAAGCCGAAACATCATGAACATAAACTTGGAGCACTTCTTCCTCGCCATTTGGGGTCTTGAACCTCGCTTTACTTCCGGCATATTGTTTGAACGGATGGAGTTCGCAGCAGAAGAATTTTCCACCGGGAGCTAAGGCTTGAGCTGCTTTTTGGAAGACCTCCGCAAGATCTTCGATGTGCTCTAAAACCAAATTGCAGCAAATCAAATCAGGTTGCTGCTGACCCAAATTCCAATCTTCTTTTAAGTCTGCTTGGCGAAAGTCAACCTTGTCAGATTTTATCTTTTCTTTCGCCTTTTCTAGCATTTTTATAGAAAAATCAAGCGCAATCATCGCCTCCGTTTTCTTCAATAACCAACTGGTGTTTTTACCGGTTCCACAACCCAATTCCAAAATCAATTGAAAGTCATATTCTTTCAATACCTCTTGGCTGACCTGTCGGTCGAGATCACGGGTCTTATTTTCATTATTATCATAGCTTGCTGCCCAAGAATTATAAGATTTAGCAATCGACATAGGAGGGTTTTTGGTATTGCGAATTACTTAACACGCGATTGATGCAAAGTTAATGATTTGGTAATGATAAAAAAACGCTTCAGATTGGTGACTGCACTATCTTTGAGGCGTAATATTAAAGTAGAATTATTATTCTTAAAGTAAGGAGAAAGATAGAGGTTTTATGAATGCTTTCTTCTACTTTTTTTTAAAACAAAACGTTCTTGGACAAATCCCGTGGTCAATCAAAAAGAAGAATAAAAAAGCGACCGTAGGAAGCGTTTTTTCTTCTTTTTGGTTGACTCACACACGGGATTTGTCAGAGAACCAAACAAAATAGGTGTTTGATCCCTATTTCTAAAATATAGCACTTGCATAAATTTGAAGACACGGAGCCGCTTTTAAGAAAGCGCTCCATCTTTCAAATTTAAAAGATTCCCTTCTTTGCGTTCTCATACTCTGTACCCACCCTCTTACCTCATGGCTGTGTAGTTCTCGCTACATAGTCATTGTTTTTTTTATGACTTTTAAAACAGTCAAAAGATTTTAAACGTTTGAGTTGGTTTTGATTAAGGCAAGGATACTCCATACTCATTGGAAGCCTGTCTCATTAAGAAAAGCAATATCGCATCCACACTTCAAGAACTTTTGTTTACCCTAAAATCTAATCCTTGGCAACAGGAGCCTGATAAATAAATTGTAAATAAATACCAGCCATTAAGGTAAAACCAGCAGTGACGCTAAAGGCCAAGAGAAAATTGGCGGGATTATTATTATAGATCCAAGCAGAAAGCAATGCGCCACCACCAATTCCAATTTCTAAAGCAATGTAAACGGTAGCCATAGCACGCGCCATCCGGCCTTCGGGGCTAAGGTCGATGACCCAAGCAAATACCGCAGGAGCGGCGACGCCAGTAGAAAATCCAATGGCTCCACCAGCCATTAATAAATGAAAAGGACTATTGGCTAATCCCATGTAGATTAAAGCGGCGACGATGAGTAAAGTAGAAAATTTGAGAACGATGATCCTCCCATAACGATCGGATACTCGCCCAGCCACCGCTCTGGATAGGATGGCAAAAATGGTGAAACTCGTAAAAATTAATCCTTTATTACTCAAACCCAAATAGTCTGCTTGATCTGGTGTAATCGTCAGTAAAACACCAAAAGTCAAATAGATCAATAAGATGACAATGGCGGGGGGGATTACACTGGGTTCGATGATTTCTTTGGGGTTTATTTTTAGTAAAGCTGGGCGAAATTTTTGTGGACTCTCTAAAGTTTCTTTTAAACTAAATAGTAAAAAAAGGGAAACGAAGGCCAAGAAAGAAGAACAATAAAACATCCAATCCATCGAATAATTTACGACCAAATAACTACCAATTGGTGGAAACATAGAAGCACCCAGATTCATACTGATTCCCAAGATTCCCATGCCTTCTCCTCGGCGATCGGCCGGCATGATATCTGCCGCAAAAGCGGTAGCTGCTGTTGGTTTAAAACCAGTAGAAAAACCATGAAAAAAACGCAATAATAGAAAGCCTACCACTGAGCTGACCAGCGGATAAAGCAAACTAACCAAGATGCAAACCAAGGTGCCGATAATCATTACCGGGATTCGACCGATGGTGTCAGACAATTGTCCGCTAAAAGGGCGAGACAAACCAGCAGTCAGGGTAAATAAAGCAATGATTAAGCCCTTATAATCTTCTCCTCCCATGCTGCTGAGATAAGCAGGCAACTCTGGAATCATCATATTATAACTTCCAGCAAAAAGAACGTGGCTTAGGCAAAGTAAAAGGAAAGGGCGGGTATAAAGTTTTTTGGGAGATTGAAGCATTTTGTAATTTAAACGGGTTAGCTGAAACGCTTCTGTTTGGTGGATAAAGAGTTCTTTAATTTTCTAGTAAAAGGAGCGGCTTAGTAATGGCCGAAAAATGAGGAAGTTATTATTTGAGAATGTACTTAGCCCAATAAATCTTTCTTATTCATTTTTGCGGCCATGGCTCTCATGTCTTTTGCTTTGTCAGCTTCGTCGATGATTTCTGCTTTTAGAATTTCTTCGATAACATCTTCGAGACTAACGACTCCATGAAAAACACCAAATTCATCATAGGTACAAGCCAAATGTTTTTTGGCGGATAAAAAATGATTGAGCAAATCATCAAGGCGCATCTTTTCTTTGATAAATAATACATCCGGTCTCGTCAATTCTTCTACCTTAATCCCTGCTTCCATATCAATCGCCAATAAGTCTTTGACCAATAAAATACCTTTGATGTCATCTACATTATTGGCACTACTACTCACCGGAATTCTGGAAAAACCTTTTTCTTTAATCGTTAAGATTAAGGGCTTGTCAATAATCGTTTCTTGGGCGAGCGTGAAAACCACTGGACGCGGCGTTGCGATCTTGTCAGCCGTCATGTCAGAGAAGGCCAAGGCCCCCAATAAGATTCGTTCTTCGTCGGCATCAATTTCACTTTCCTCTGCATCTTCATGATGTCGGATGATTTCTTCGATTTCTTTTTTGTTCCAAATCGTCGCCAATTCATCTCCCAATACTCGATTGAGAATCCAAGACATGGGATAAGCAATAGGATAGAGGATAAAGATAAAGATTCGCACTAGCCAAACACTACTAGCTCCAAATTTTAAAGCATGCCTAGAAAAGAATGCCTGAGGAATGATTTCTCCAAAAACCACAATCAAAGCGGTCGAGATCAATCCAGCGACTACCCCTGAGGCAATATTGCCCAAGAAAATGGCCATGGCTGAATTGACCGCCACATTTCCCAATAATAAGGTACACAGCAATAGATTGCCATTTTTCCGAATGGGGTAGACCTTTTGGGCTTGTTTGTCTCCGAGCTTCATCTTACGCTCCAAAGACGTCAGATTGAGGCTAAAGAACCCAAGTGTTAGGCCACTAAAACAACCAGAAAGAATAACTAAAGCAATAACAATGATAAAATCCATGAAGACAATACGTGATTTTCGAAAAGATAACTAGCGCCAAATTGTTATTGGAACTCTTTGATGAGGGCAAAAATAGGGATTATTGATGAGATAGTGCCGACTCTAATCGACGCAGGTGACTGAAAGAAGGATAGAAATGGCTCCCCAAAGAGAAGAAAGCTCAATGATTTAGGGAAGTCTGGAAAAAATCAGGACTTGGATAAATATTTTTTCAATTGGGGTTTATAATAAAGTTAAAAAGCCTTATATTTGCGACCGCTAAATATGGCGAGGTAGCTCAGCTGGTTAGAGCGCAGGATTCATAATCCTGAGGTCGGGCGTTCAAGCCGCCCTCTCGCTACATTAGAAAAAAGCCTTTAACTCTTTGAGTTAGGGGCTTTTGTACTTAGTCCTCCCACTCTAAAATCAAAGCCTCCATCGGAGGCAAGTCCAAATCTTCTTCCAAACTAAGCAGCTTGCCGCCCAATACTTCTTTCGCTTCTTTGGTTTCTCCAATCATTTCTGAAAAACGATCCAAAGACAAAGCATAAGGTGCTTTATTTTTATTCAAGACGACCATCACCTTCTGCGAATCATCATGTCGGAAGTAGACATAGACGCCATCCTGTGGTGCAAAGTGGGTCAGTTGGCCATAGTGAATAACCTTACTTCCTTTGCGCCAGCGCAAGAGTTGTTTGAGAAAAGATTGTGCTTTGCTTTGTTGCGGACTAAGACCTGTGCCATCAAAAGCATTGACGGGGTCACCAACCCAACCACCCGGGAAATCACTGCGAATGACGCCATCATCCCGCTCAGTAGGGCTAGTCATCAAGATCTCCGTACCGTAATAAATTTGTGGAACACCACGAGTGGTCAGGGTATAAACTAAGCCTTGGTAAAACAAATCTTCTTGCTCTCCAACTTGTGCAAAGAATCGAGGCATGTCGTGATTATCGGGAAAGACGACCAATGCATCGGGATTGGGGTATACAAAATCTTTGGCGAGCGTTTCGTAGAGCTTAATCCAGCCAGAGTCCCAGCTTTCTTCGGCGGTCAATGCTTCGGTCATAGAGATTTGAAGTGGAAAGTCCATCAAAGAGGGTAGGGCAGAGGTATAGCCATTGGGATTGTTTTTTCCTTCTTGCCAGTAGGCTAAGATTACCGGATCTTCGTCCCATTCTTCGCCGACAATATTGAGGTAAGGAAATTCTGCTCTTACCTTTTGTGTCCAAAGATCCATAAAGTACATATCCGGATAGGGATAGGTATCCATACGAATCCCTGCTAGTTGAGCAAACTCTACCCACCAAATGCTATTCTGGATAAGGTAATTGGCGACTAATGGATTTCTTTGATTCAGGTCAGGCATGGTCGAAACAAACCAACCATCGAAAAACGTTTTATGATCAATTTGGGAGGCATGTGGATCTTGGCTAAGGCTTTTTAGATGATTGGTATAAGTGGGGCTTGACCACTGATTGATCCAGTCTTCAGTAGGCAAATCCTCCATCCACCAATGATGAGAACCACAGTGATTGACGATCATGTCCATGATCAAGCCAATGTCTTTGGCGCGTGCTTCTTGTGCCAATTGAAGATAACTTTCATTGCTGCCAAAGCGCGGATCAACCTTGTAAAAATCAGTGGTGGAATAACCGTGGTAAGAATAGCTAGGCATGTCATTTTCTAAAACAGGATTGAGCCAAATGGCGCTAAAGCCCAAACCCGAGATGTAATCTAAATTTTGGCGAATGCCTTCAATATCTCCTCCGTGGCGGCCCCCTTTAAACGCTCGATTGGCTTTTTCTTTCATACCGGGAAGGTCATCGTTTTTGGGATTGCCATTGGCAAAACGATCTGGAGTGATAAGATAAAGTACATCGGATTGGTCAAAGCTTTTTCGATCTTTGGGGTCACTGCTTCTTTTCTTTAAAGTGTACTTTTTTTGCAAAACGACTTTCTCTTGATCCTTCAGTTGAATATCAAAAGTACCGGCTAGTGCTGCTCCGATGTCGAGGTCAAGGAAGAGGTAATTATTATTTGTAGTAGCAATAGTTTGTTGGACGATTACGCCGGGGTAATTAATTTCTACTCGGAGGTGACTGATGGCTTCGCCATATAAAAGGAGCTGTAGTTTTGGATCGTTCATGCCTGCCCACCAATTGGGAGGTTCTATTCGGTCGATGCTAGAAGCCTGGTTGAGTTCTTTTATTTCTAAAACATCAGGATTAGAAAATCCAAGAAGGTATAGCGGCAAACATAGAAAGAGGAAAAAGGAGTTTAATTTGGTCATATCTGCAGATTGAGCGTATTGAAAAGATGGATTTTAGGGAATCCCTCGTTGTGCCAAAATACAGAAAACTTGGAAAGAGAAAAGAATGAAAAGACTATTCTTTTGTATAAAATGAAAATTGGAAATATCAAATGCTTCGGAAGGGCGTGCCTTTGAATGAACCTATTTAACAGCAGTGGAGGCTTTTACTTTTTCTTGACTTTCTTTTGAATAGGGGATCGTGAAGAAAAAAGTTGTTCCCTTATTGAGTTCGGATTCAAACCAAATACGTCCTTGCCAAGCATCCACAATTTTTTTACAAATAGAAAGACCTAGTCCAGAACCACTGATTTTATGATGAGAACTGCTCAAACGATGAAAAGCTTCAAAAGCTTTATTGTGCTGGGATTGTTCTATTCCCATACCATTATCAGCAATAGATATTTGAAATGCATCTGCTAATTCTTCACATGCAATGACAATTTCTGTAGAGACCTCTTCTCTCCTGAATTTTAAAGCATTACCAATGATGTTCTGAAAAATTTGAATGACTAGGTAAGGGTGAGTATTATAGCACGGAAGTGGATTTTTAACAAGAATACTAGCCCTACTTTCTTCAATGGAAAAACTTAGGTTTCTTTGTACCGTTTCCAGAATGGTATTAAAATCTACGATTTGAGCTTCTTCTTTTTCGAGACCAATCTTGGCAAAGCTGGTAAGGTCATCCAGCAGGCTTTGCATATTCTTTACCCCGGAGATAATAAAATCCATGTACTCTGAGGATTCGGTATTCAGCGTTCCTGCCAGTTGCCGTTTTAGTAGTTGGGTAAAAGAACTTACGGTTCGCAAGGGAGCTTTTAAATCATGAGAAGCAATGGATACAAATTGCTGTAAATACTCATTGGACTGCTCCAATTCTATTTGTACTAACTTTTGCTCGTAAGACTTTCGGATTTCTTCTGAACTCAATTGCATCGCACGTTCCAAGAGTTTTCGATCTCTCTCAAAATGATTATAAGAAGCATTAACGGAATCTAATAGCTTCGATACCTCCTGAGGTAAAGCATTTTTATCCTTGCCTTTTAAAGCCCTTTTGAGCTGTTTTTCGAGTAGTTTATTATAGCTTTCAGTCATATTATATTTCTGTAAAAGTAGTAATAGTCATTGTCTGATTGTGCAATTGGCAATGCTGAGGGTTCTGTTGAGGGGCTATTTCTCCGTAGGAATAAAAGCCGGTGATTGCGGTGTTTGTGCCTAAAAGATCTCGGATAACGTCTACTTCTTCTTCCACGTTTTGGCCTAAGACTATTTTTCGTCCTACGCAACTTACCAAAATGGCAATATCAGGATTTTGATCTTCGACACAAGTCTCAATACTTTGTTTACCTGCTTTTTCTGCGCCATCTATAAGATGATCGGGATTATGTCGCATAAGTCTGGCAAAGGCTCCAGTAGGAATATCTCCAGCGAAAGTCATGCTTTGATTTTCTTCATCAATAGAAAGAATGGTTCTTACGATTGCCTCTGAGTTTTTATTAACTTTTACAGCTAGCGGAAAAAATAGAGCAGAGCTTGGTAAGTCTGCCGCCGCTTCCCCCAAATAGTTTTTATACAAGGAGAGGGCAGAGATTCCATCTAGTTCATGCAGCACATTATCTTCAGATTTGGTCACCAAACGTTCTGGCCCAAAAGCATCCCATCCTCCATGTGAACCAAAGCCAACTTGTATGCGCTCGCCATAAAAGGCCAAAGCAATTATATTGCCTTCACTTGGAATATTATTGAGTCCTACAAAGGTCTTTGAAAAATCATATCCATCTGCTGCTAATCCACCAGTTACGGTTACATTAGGGCATTGGAAGTTGTTCAATCCTTTGACCAATTCACTGCCATTGACCAATTGGCCATCTGCCAGAATAAATACATGGGCCAAATTCTCTTTGCAAAGTCTTTTGACAATGGCATTTCCAGCGGAAAGACTATTGTCAAAATCTGCAATGTTAATTCTATAAGTATCTACTTCGGTATGTTCAAATTCCATCGCAGTTAATACGATGGTATCATCTTTCACCTCATTGTCTATAATTTCACCGGAAGTACTAGAAATGGCAATATTAGCGGAAGGATACTTGGATTGAATGTCCTCAAAAAGGCCTTTTTGAGTGACTAATGAGCGGCTACCAAAACAAATGACAATATCAGGAGATTGGAGATTTCCCTTTTCGTAGGTCGTTTGCCAGTTTGAATTTGGCTGGTAAACCTCTTGTTTAACATGCATGTTAAGTGTATTTGTGGGTTTAATGACTATAGAAGATACTGCCAAATTAATGCCAAAAGGTCAAGGAAGCCTGAGCAGACGCTTGGGATAGCGCGGCTTGGAAAAGAAGGGGCTGCGAGTGAGGTTTAGTTTTTTAGGTAATGTGGACTTTATATAGGGGAAAGAGCGCTTCTAATAATCCCAATATTGCAAGGAATCAACTTTTTGATCGGTCATCAGGGCACCCTTAAAGTTTTTACCTGGGGGAATATCATAAAGAAACCACTTATCGACCTCCGTTTGATCCCACTCGGTTGCCAATAATTGAACAGGGGCTTCGGGCAAAATGGATACGGCAAATTGATCTAAAGGCAAGGATAAACCCTGTCCTTTGGCCTTGATGAAAGCTTCTTTTCTGGTCCAACAAGTAAAAAAAGCATGAATTTGTTCTGCTGGAGATAATTGCAGGATGGTTTGCGTTTCTTGTGGAGAGAAAAATTGCTGACAAAGTTGAATAATATCAATCTTGGGATCTATCTTCTCTAAATCAACACCGATTTCCATATCCAAAGCAAAAGCAAACAAAGCAAGTCCATGCGAGTGCGAAATATTGAATTTTAGCTTAGAATGGGGAAGGAAGGGCTTATCTTGCTTGCCATATTCAAAGACTATTTTTTGCGCAGGCATGCCCAAATATTGACTTAGTAAGTGACGCAACTTGCCTCTGCCGTCTACATATTCTAGACGATGTTGTTTAAAATGGAAACGATTGGCCCGAATTTGTTCATCTTCAGAAAGACTTGGCCAAAATGTAGGGTCTAAAACGGGAGTACTGGCTAAAGGAGATCGCCAGAGGTGAATTTCTCCAGTTTTTAATGCGAAGGAAGGGGGAGGGCTTTGCCAAATCATATTACTTGCTTATTTGCCGAAACATACGAAAAAAATCAGAGCTTTAGAAGAGCGGATTTTACCCAAAAAGGGAGCAGAAATAAAACGGCTAAGATTAAATGAGCAGTAAAGCTACCTTTACTACTCGATCGGTAAGATAGGATCCTATTATTATTTGACCCAAACGGGAAAGAAGACCTTATTTTTTGTCAATACCTTGGGAATTTTTATCTTTCTTGCATTCCATTGTCAAGACTAGGAAGTTGATTCAAAACAACTTTTATATTTGTACTTGTTTAGATTTTTAAAATTAGTAGAATAAATGAACACCATTTCACCAGAATCCAGTCAGTTGTTTCGCGACCTCAATCAGGTTATGGATGAAATACTTCAAACTGGTGAGGAGGAACGAGAAGGGCTCGCTCGACTTCAGTATTTGACAGAAAGTCTACAAAATTTGGTTCCCCCTATTCTCGCAGTTGGAACCGCAGCCCATACGCGGATGGAAGACAAAGCGACTGCTTCTTTCCATGATTACCTGATTTGCTACGAATGGGCCGATTGCGCCAAATCTTTTTTGATCCTTTATCGAGATGTTCTTTTTCAAGAACAAAAAGCTTGGCAACAAGTGTCTGCTAAGATTACGGACCTCGCTAACTTTCGACGCCTAATGACGCAGTCGAATGAGGTCATCAGAGAAGCCCACGCAGAATTTCGTTATTTCATCGAACAAGAAACTAAGACAAGCGCTGATTTGCAAAAGCGCATCGACAAGTGGCAATTGCAACACAATCCTTGGCCAGTATATCGAGAGCAAATTAATCAGTTTCCCGAGCAAGCAGAGGACCTGCTAAAACAATGCAAAAAACTTTGGAATGCCTCTGGTGTTTTTGTGGTGATCTATAGCCATGTTATGGACAACTTTAAAGTTTGTCATTCCCAAATAGATCAATTGCAAAGCGATATTTTGGCCTTGACGAAGACGGTAGAAGAAGCCGAAAATTATCCTGTAAAAAATGTGGTCAGTACCTTAGATCATTTGCATAGCCAAATGCGATCTATCAGTGGTATTGAATCTTTTACAGATGGTCTGGAAGAGCACTTGGGGAAGTTACCCGAAGCCACTAAGATCTTTGTAGGAACTAAAAATGGGACGGTCTTTTATAAAGATTTGGAATTACAAAAACGAACGCGTTCTTGGTTGGAGTCCGAAGTGATGTCGGATATTTATGAATTGAATACTATCCGAGAAAGCATCCAGAATAAAGTTAACCTCACCAAGGTTAATTTATCCAATCGGATTGTTGCAGGGGAAGAAGAGAAAGATCCCTTGGATGAAGAAAGTATACTTTCCGCCTTGCAAATGTTTTTGAAGAGCCTTGAAAAATCTCGACAAAAAGTAGCGGATATGGAAGTTCAAGTGGGCGCAAAATTGAGAACGAATTTTGATTTGGCAGGGGTGTTTAAAGATTCTTTTTTGCCCGTATCTATGCAATATACTTTGAGTCAATATGGACAGGGAGAAAGGTGGAGATTTGTAAAAGATTGGCTACAAAAGCAAAGTGGTGTTTTCCAACAGTTTCGGAAAGAGGTGAGGGAAGAACGAGCGCTAAGTGTTTCTGAAAAGATTGTACGAGTCATGAGGTACCGAACGTTTAAGGAAGCCAATAGTCACTATACCAATATGTTTTTGACCAAAGGTTATATCGGTGATTCTTTTTGGGTAGGGCGATCAGAAGAATTGCGTCATCTGACGCAGGTGGTAGAAAACTGGAGATTAGGTTTTCGGGGAAGTGTCCTCATTACAGGAAAAAGGTTCTCTGGCAAGACTTTACTAGGAGATTTGGTAGAACAAAAACACTTTCCCAATAATGCCATCAAGCTAAAACCTAAATCCAAAATTCAAATTGCCGGACGGCATTTTGATAGTCAATATGACTTACAAGAAGTTTTGGACTTTGTGATTAAAAACACCCTCAATCAACCCGCTATGGTTTTGATTGACGACTTGGAATTGTGGGAGGATGATAAGGTATCTTTGGGTAAAAATGTAGAATATTTATTGCAGACGATCGATCAATATACTAGCCGTTTGTTTTTTGTAATTACGGTAAGCAATTGGTTGAATGATCACCTTCAGAAAGTCTTTGATGTGAGGGATGTCTTTCAAGGAGAAATCAATGTAGATCGGATGGGCTTGGAGGAAGTACAACAAGCGATTCTGACGCGCCATAGCGCGACGCATATGGAATTGGTAGATACAGACGAGCGAGAAGAGATTGATGCTGCAGAGATTAGAAAAAAGATCAGTCAAGTTTTCAGAGCTACCAATGGTAACATTGGAGAGGCCTTGCAAAAATGGGCCTATAGTATTCGAAAATACGATGAAGAAAAGGTGGTGCTTAAAGAAGAAGTCATCCCTTCTTTGCCTAATTTTTTGAACTTAGATTCGGCACTTTTACTTCGTACCATTATGATGGAAAAAAGAACCAATGAATATCGTTTGCGGAAGCAATTTGGTCCGGCTTTTAATGATAAGTACAAAGTGATTTTACAACGCTTATCTAGCCTTGGTGTTGTTCGACGAAGCTATAGTGGCTGGTTGGAAATTAATCCCGTATTGGTCAATGACATTGGTCAACACTTGGAACAGAAAATGGATTTTTGTTTCGAAAGTAAAGACCTATGGATAGAAGATTTAAAATTATAAAAAAGTGCTCTAGAGTAGATTCTTTTGGGACTTTTGAAAAATAAAGAATATGCAATTTTATTCCTTAAGTTGGTTTTATTTTTTCCTGTATGCACTGTTGCTGGTCGGGCTGTATTTTCTACTGGTTCTCTTGTCTGGCTTAGTGGGACGTGCTCAGTTTTTAGGGGTTTGGCAAACGCGCTTAAGCCGCTTACTCCGATTCCTCTTGCATGCTTACGAACCCGTTGCCTTGGCGATCCTTTTGGTAAGTTTTGTTTTTGTCAGTCCATATGTACATGGGCCAATCATTGCCTTTTTTATTATCCTAGGGTTTTTGCCGATTCGAAACTACATCAATGGTCGGATATTCTTATTGGCCAATGAATTGAAAGAAGGGCAGCACATCAAAATCAATGAGCAAACCGGAGTGGTCAAAAAAACGGAGCGACTTGGTTTATTATTACAAACTCCGGCAGGACTTCGCTTTGTCAATTACTCCTCTCTATTGTCTGATGGTTTTGTATTGCTAAAAGGAGAAAAAGTAGGAGGCCTTTATGAATTGGCATTGACGGCAGATACGGTACAAGAGAAAAAACACCAACACTTTTTGCGCAATCGCTTATACTCTTGCCCTTATGTAGATTGGACTTTTAAACCTGAAATTTCTACCCTCAATCAAGAAGAACAAAAGTATGGGGTCAGAGTATTGGTCAGAGAAGATCAACACTTAGGCCACCTAATGCGCTTGATTAAGGAGTGGGGCTATGATTGTGAGTTAGCCGCATAAGAAGCAGATATTTATTAAAAGAAAGAAAACTGAAAAATAGCTAGACATGGAAGAAATAATGAATTCCTATAATTTGATCATCGCGACGAGTCTGATTCTGATTTTGTCTTTTTTCTTTGGAGAAGTTTCTAAGAAAACCAATATCCCATCGGTACTGATGCTGATCTTTTTAGGGATCATCCTAAAGCTTGGGATAGATGCAATGGGAGGAGAAGCACTTGACTTTTTTCCTATTCTAGAGGTCTTGGGGATTGTGGGCTTGATCATGATTGTGCTTGAAGCTGCCTTGGAACTGCATCTGGAAAAAGAAAAATTGATCCCAATTGCAAAAGCCTTTGGGATTGCACTGATTGGTCTGCTCTTGTCTACTTGGGTCGCTGCCTTGATTTTACATCAATTTATAGAGGGAATGACGATGGATGTTGCTTGGCTCTATGCTACGCCACTGTCTATTCTTTCTAGTGCGATTATTATCCCGAGTGTAACCGGATTGCGCGACGATAAAAAAGAATTTCACATTTATGAAAGTACTTTTTCTGATATCATTGGAATCATGCTTTTCTATTTCCTTACCGGACAGTTGGAAGAAGCTTCCCACGGTGGCGGATTAGTTGAGTTTGGAGGGAATATATTGCTTACGATCGTATTGTCTTTGCTGGCTAGTTATATCATTGTATTGGTGTTTCAGAATATCAAGAGCAGTGTCAAATTATTCTTATTGATCGCGGTATTGCTATTGCTTTATGCTTTGGGTAAAAAAATGCACTTGTCTTCCCTGATCATTATCCTAATCTTTGGTTTGTTGATCGCAAATATGCGTTTGTTTTTTCGTGGATTTTTGGCCAAATGGCTCAATTATAAACAAGCGAAGCAAATCTATGATGGCCTACATGTCATCACTATGGAAACCGCTTTCGTCGTGCGAACTTTCTTTTTTGTAATCTTTGGAATTACGATTGTACTTCAATCGCTAGCTAGTGGAAAAGTAGCCATGGTCAGTTTATTGATCATCGCTTCGATTTATCTGATTCGTTTTGTCATCTTGCGTATTTTTGTGGGGAAAGATATTTTGCCCCAGCTTTTTGTTGCTCCGCGTGGATTGATTACAGTCTTGTTGTTTTATGCCATTCCCGATGAATTAAAGGTTGACGGTTTTGAGCCAGGAATCCTGCTTTTTATTATCATTGGTACGAGTTTGATTATGACTTTTGCGATGGTGGCAGATAAAAGGAGAAGTTCCGAAGGCATCCGAAAAGCAGAAGAGAATCCAGTGGGCTATCGCCGTTGGAAGGCGCCATCTATTAGTACGACCTCCAAAGAAAATGAACATTAGAAAATGAAAAAAAATCGATTAGCAAGTGTTGTTCATAAACTAAATCCTTATCCCAAATGGTTATTGAGTTGGGCGATTGGTAGGAAGGTTCCCTATGTGGGAACAACAGGTGTTCGTTTTGAAGAAATGACCAAGGAGCGAGTAATTGTCTCTTTGAAAAATAAAAAACGAATAAGAAATCACATTCATCAATTGCATGCTTGTGCGATGCTGCTGTTGGCAGAAACAGCTACGGGAATGGTCTTGGGGATGAATATTCCAGACGATAAAATTCCTCTGGTGAAAACGATGAAGAATGATTTTGTAAAACGTTCGACGGGAGCGATGCGAGCAGAAGCTATTTTTACGGAAGCCCAAAGAGCGCAAATCGAAAAAGAAGAGAAAGGAGAAACAACGATCCAAGTAAAAGTGACGGATGAAACGGGCATAGAGCCAATCATTTGTGAAGTGGTTTGGGCTTGGATTCCAAAGCGGAAGAAGTAGGCACTTTTCTTTGTCAAAAACTACAAGAAATAACGCGATTTTAGTACCTGTCCCATAGCGCCTTTATACCACCAACACTCACAAAAAAACCATGAAAAAATTCCAATTCCCTACTGCTCATACCGTTTTGTTAATCATTGCCGGATTAGTTGCTCTGATGACTTGGTTGGTCCCCGCCGGACAATTTGATCGCTTGGGGTATGACAAGGATAAAAAAGAATTTACCCAGACGGGAGAAGGCGCGGATAAGACTTTCCCTGGCACTCAAGAAACCCTCGATCAATTGGGCGTCAATATTCCCCTAGAAAAATTTACAAGTGGTGATATTTGGAAACCCGTCGGTATCCCCGGAACGTACCACGAACTAGAACCTAAACCGCAAGGCTTTGCTGCTTTTTTGCATTCTCCGCTTAAGGGAATTATGGGAGCGATTGATGTGATTCTGTTTGTCTTGATTATTGGTGGTTTTATTGGAGTCGTCCATTTTACGGGAGCTTTTGATGCCGGAGTAGCTTGGTTGGCCAAAACATTAAAAGGACGAGAAACGATCTTGATTGTTTTGATTACCTGTATGATTGCTGTCGGGGGAACTACCTTTGGTTTGGCAGAAGAAACGATTGCTTTTTATCCGATTTTGGTGCCTGTTTTTTTGGCGGCGGGATATGACGCCATGGTCGCTTTAGCCGCTATTTATATTGGCTCTTCGATGGGAACGATGGCTTCTACGGTCAACCCTTTTAGTGCCATTATTGCTTCTGATTCTGCGGGGATCAATTGGACGAGTGGGATCAATGGCCGCTTTTTTATGTTGGTTACTGGAGTTTTGATTTGTCTATGGTATATCATTCGTTATGCCGAGAAGGTTCGCAAAGATCCTTCGAAGTCCATTATCTTTAGTCAGAAAGAAGAGATCGAAGCTTTATTCTTGAGCAAGCGGACGGAGGAAGTGCCTTTTACCAATCAAATTCGCCTGATACTATTTTTGTTTATCGCTTCTTTTGCGGTGATGATCTTTGGTGTCTCTCGTCTAGATTGGTGGTTTTTGGAAATGACGACTGTGTTTTTTGTGGGTTCTATCATTATCGGATTGGTGGCTTGGATGGGCGAAAAACCTTTTGTACAAGCTTTTGTAAAAGGAGCGAATGATCTGCTAAGTGTTGCTTTGATTATTGGTTTGGCGCGTGGGGTGACGGTCTTGATGGATGATGGCTTAATCAGCGATACTTTACTTTATTATTCTTCCACTTCTGTAGAAGGAATGCCCAAAGGAATATTTATCAATGTGATGATGTTTTTATACGCTGGACTTTCCTTTTTTATTCCTTCTTCCTCTGGGATGGCGGTACTCTCGATGCCTATCATGGCACCACTTGCAGATGTGGTCAACATAGGCCGAGAATTTGTGGTTGATGCCTATCAGTATGGAATGGGTTTGATGGCTTTTATTACGCCGACTGGACTTATTTTAGCTTCTCTGACGATGGTCAATGTTACCTATGACAAGTGGTTGCGTTTTGTCATGCCTTTATTATTGATCCTGACCTTGTATACCATGTTGGTCCTGACGGTTTTGGTGTATCTGTAGAAAAAGACAAAAGCCAGATTTTCGAACAATCGAAAATCTGGCTTTTGTCTAGTTTGCGCTTCCGTTTTTTACGTCGACTTACAACTTAGTACTGCACTCTGAAACTTCCGTTTTGGATAGAGGCAGTTTGTGTTCCTCCTCCAAATTCTTTTGCTTCAAAATTAAAGGTACCAGCGATTTCTTTTTTCTCGGTATCATGTTCGGTGATTTCTAAAATACCAGACTCTGCCATAAAGTAAGTAGATTGATTGCTGTTGTATTGCGCGCCATATTCAGTGAAGATATCTCCCATCTGAAAATTTCCTTTGGTGATACTCGTTGGGAAACTAAAAGTGATGGATTCATAGGTATTTGCATTGATGGCCATAATCGATAAATCATCGACTAAGGTAGATCCTGTTAAGCTCGGTGCTTTCCATAGGGTTCCATCAATTTCTGCTTTGAGGAAATACTCGCCTTCTTCGACTTCGACCTCTTCTTCCTCCTCCTCTTCTTCAACAGGAACCGGGTCGGTAGTAAATGGAAGGTCAATAAATTGTCCCATGGTGATGTCCAATCTCTGGTTGTCAATACTTCGCAAAACGGCTCCTTTAAAACTACCTGACATCACCGATTTTTCTTGATCAATTTCTGTGATCACTACTCTTCCTACATTCGTAGGAATGGCATTGGAAGTATAGGCTGGATCATTTCCTTTTCGATCTTCAAGGTAGGACATGACATAAGAGTCCCCATCAGATAAAGGAAAGGTACCTGTAGTCGTGGTGTTGAGTGTAATGGTGATCAGTTGATTGTCGAAAGAGACGCCGCTAATATTGGTGACTCCATCTATAATGGAAGCACTTAATGTTGGAGTATTGGCCGTCCAATTGATGCCGTCGATCAAAGCATTAAGGCTTGCTGTTTTGTTTACAATTATAGGTGCGTCTTTTTGGCAAGCACTAAAAGTGAGCAAGCCAGCGATTAAGCAAATGAAGTAATATTTTGACATAGTATGAAATGATTTAATTAGACAGGTGCTCCAGTTTTTAATGTGTTTTTTGGAGAAAAACCTGCTGATCTTCGTTTGATAAACTTTAATACAATAAGGCATGAAAAAACGATGCCAAGATGATCGAATATTCACCTCTTTAGGATGCTTGAAAATTACTTGTTGATTAGGAAACCATAATAGGTTTTTCTGATGTGGCCGGTAAGGAAATATAAAAAGTACTGCCCTCTCCAGCTTGGGAGTCTACCCAGATTTCACCACTATAATTGGTGACCAATTTCTTGCAAATAGCAAGACCAATACCCGTACCTTCATATTGATCTTTTCCATGTAATCTTTGGAAAGCTTCAAATATTTTTTCTTGGTATTCTTTATTGATGCCAATGCCATTATCTCGGAAACTAAAAACATAAGAATTTTCTTTTCGTGCACAAGAGATTTTTATAATGGGCATTTCTTTGGTGTTGTATTTTAATCCATTGGTAATCAAGTTTTGGAAGATTTGATGCAGGTGATTGCGGTTGGCATGAATCATCGGTAATTCTCCCAGAATTAATTGGGCATTCTTGTCACTGAATTGTTCTCGCAAACTTTGTTTGACTTCCAATGCCAGTTCTTTGGTGTTGACCCATCCAAAATCAATGTCATCTGAAGAAGTTTCCAGCTTTGAATAATTCATGACCTCACCGAGTAAATTATACATTCGATTTATACCCGTAGTGATAAAGAGAAGAAACTCTTTGGCCTCCTCATCCAATTCATTTCGATACCTTCTGTTGATTAGACTGGCATAAGAACCAATGGTTCGCAAAGGTTCTTTTAAATCATGCGAAGCGATATAAGCAAAACGCTGTAGTTCCTGATTGGAATGTTCTAGTTTTTTGTTTTGTGATTGGATTTTTAAATTGGTCTTTCGCAGTAATTTATTTGATTTTTTTTGTAGAGCATTGGCTTTTTCCAATGCTTCGTTTTGTTGGTGAATTTTTGCGGTTTTTAGTTTGAGTTGTCGGCTGTGTTTTTTTGCGTTTTTGTATCGACTAAAAATGAGCCATAGTAAAGACAGCAAAACGATGAGGCTGCCCAATAGGGCTTTCTGATGTAGTTGAGCAATTTGATAATCTTTCTTGATGAGCTCCTTGTTGCGCAGTTGGATTTCATATTCTTTTTTGATGTTCCCCATTTTTTCCAGAGTCGATTCATTCATCAAAGAATCTTTGAGGTTGACATATTGGCGAAGGAAAGCAATGGATTCTTTTCCCATTCCAAACTTTTCATAAGCATTAGACAATGCCTCATAGCATTCTAGCACACGGGGTCTGAGTTTTAATTTTTGTGCGATCTCCAAAGCCTGATAAAGATGGCCAAGTCCTTCTTCTTTTTTATACTGGTCAACATAGAGGTTTCCCATTTCTCGAATGGTCGCAATTTCTCCCCATTGATCTTTGAGTTTTCTCTTCAGTTCAAGAGAACGAGTGTAGTGGTTTAGCGCTTGATCAAAAGAATCAGATTGATGAAAATTTGAGCCTATGTTATGCAAAGCATAAGCCATCGCAGAGTCATTTTGTTGTTTGACCGCCAACTCCAAAGCTAGTTGGTTGTAAGAGATCGAAGCGGAAAGATTGCCCATGCTGCTATAGGTACTTCCAAGTGCTCCATAACTCATGTAAAGCAAAGAAGGATCGTTGTTTTCTAAACCAAATTCAAGGGTTTTTTGATAAAATTCTAGCGCAAGTGCATAGTTTTCTTGATAGTAAAAAAGCGATCCTAATTGATAATGAGAACGCGCAATTCCTTCTTGATCATTGATCTCTTTGCGGATTTCTAAAGCCTTTGTTTGTGCAGCATAGGCTAGCTCGTATTTTCCTTCTCCTCGATATAATTTTGAAATCTGGTGATGAACACTTGCGATCTGCTTTGGGCTATAAGATGCTTGTTCTAGAATTAGAGAATTAAAGTATTCTAATGCCTGATTGTCGCTCTCTTGAGATTGATAAGTAAGGGCCAGTGAAAAAATAGCCTCAAATTGTTTGTCAATCTTGGCTAAGGAAATGGCCATCTTTTTGGCTTCTTCGAGGTTCTGAATGGCTTCCTCGAATTGTCCAGAGGACTGTTGGGCTTCGCCCAACTCTAGCAATAGGTCTAGCCGTTCCGTACTTTGACTTTGCCCCACCTTGGCTAGCTGAGTTTTCAGTGCATCCGTCTTAGAGTTGCCCCATAAAGATAGAGGACTGCTTAGGGTGAGTACTAAAAGGAGTAGTAGATTATATTTTTTGTAATGTCTTTGCATAAAGCAATAGGTTGGGAAAAACGATCCTCTTTTCGAAAGAGGATCGTTTTATTAAGGCATGAAAATCCCACTAAACATGCTTTGAGGATGTTGTTGGATATTCTCCAGTGAGGAGATGCCCGTTAAGTGATTTTGTGTGCTACTTAACGAATGAATTTTTTATTTAGATCTTTCTGAAGGAACGCATGGAAAACTTAATCTCCTTTGGTGGATCCGTATCTCTCTTTTTCTTTTGGGGAAGGAGTGGATTTGTATTTATTGAAATGGATGCACTAGTGCCTGAACCTCCTTTAACGGTCGTCAATTCATTTCTGGAAAGCATGTTTAGGTCATTACTAACCTTTAATTTTTTGATTGTTTTCATGGTGGTGAATTTTAAGAGCTGAACTAATTTAATAATTATGAATATTTGTTTGAATATCTAAAAGTGGGGGTGTAATTGAATACAAAGGAATTAGGGAGGACTTCTTAAGGAGGGGGAAAAGGGGAATGAAAATCTATAAAAACGGGAGCAACTAGCGTGCCATAAGGTCTTAAATGTCGCCTTTTTGCAGATTTTTTTCCTATTTTTTTATTTTTGTGACAGGTTTATTTTTAGTATTAGAGTTTATTCTAAAAAGAAAGGAGAGAGAGCAAGACGTAAAGATTGGAATGGTTTTACTTGCTCAAGCGATTCAATCCAGCTTTTGCTTTTTGATGCAAACCATTTTTATACTCGTCTGGCTTTAAACTCAAACACAAGCGATAGTATTCTTTCGCCGAAGGATACGCTTTTAATTCTTCATGGAGCAAACCAATCTGTAAGGCTGAATTACAAGCATAATAATAAGAAAGGGTCTTTCCATCATCTACTGTTTTTTGATAATAAGTGAGGGCTTCTTCTGTTCGTTTTAGTCGATGACAAATGCGGCCAAGGCGATACGTATATTCTAATTGATGTCTTTTTTCATACAATTGTTCTACCGCTAAGTCTTTCAAGAGGTCATAAGCTTTTTGGTAATACCCTCCATCAAAAAGTAGTCTTGAACGAAGGATGGTGATTTGTGGAAGAAGATTTTTTTCTGCTTCTTTTAGCGCGGTTTTGTCACTTTCAATGATGGCATTGCCTTCTGTTTTACATTTATCCATGTGTTGCTGATACCCCATGGAATTGCCGTTGATGAGATGAAACCAAGCTAACTTTTGATAGGCTTCTTTGATGTAGTTGAGACCATTAAAATTTTTAAGGTAGGTATTGATGTACTGGTCCGCATCGGGGTCGAGACGATAAAGCTTGGCGAGGCCATGCATATAATCGAGATAGGGGAAAGGAAAGAAGTTAGGCGTTTTTGGGCGTTGTTCTAAAAGTCGAATCGCTTCGTCATTTCTCCCGGTTCGAATCGCTACGTTGGCGAGTACAAAAGCAGCCATTGGATTTTGCTGAGGATCGAGCTTAGGGGATTTTAAAAGGATCCAAGCTTCATCGCTTTGATTGTTGAGATGCAAGAGTAAAAAAGCATACATCACCAGGGTTTCTTGCTCAAAAACAAAATCATTTTCTTGAGAGAATGCAATGACCTCTGCGATTTCTTGTCGACCTTCTTCAATACTACCTTCCATACCTCCCAAGAGTTTGACTCCCCATTTATAACCGTCCGGGACAGTGCCAACGAGGGCATGGAGAATCCCAAGGCTTTTTTTATTAGCTACAAAATAGGGATGATATTCTTGGTTTTTGTTGAGTAGTTTGTATGCTGATTTTACTTCACTAAATGCGGTAAAATACTCTTCAAATTTTAGTCGGACTAGCGCCCACTGCAGTTTTATTTCTGCTTGGCAATAAAGATAATAGGGAGAAAAATCATCTCCTTGGCGAATCTGGTCGAGGCGATAATTTTTATTCTTTTCCAGTAAGCGAAAGGCATCTTTATCTTCCTCAATAAATACCGTGAAGAAATCAATGTAGTTTTCAATCAGGTGAACAATTAAATTATTAGGCTCTTCTTTTTTGAGTTGAGAAATGTGTTGCCGAGAGGCTTCAAAACGTAAACTGATGGCTTCTTCATAGGCTTGTCGAGCCAATGGCGTAAACTTAAAAGTACCCGAAGCAAAACTGCTTGCTGCAAAGAAAATAAGAAGAAAAGTATAAATGAACTTCATTAAATTTCAGGTCAAATATTTGGTGTAGGTAAAAACTCGTCTTGGTCTGGCTTAAAGATAATAGTTCAATTTTACACCCGGATCAATCAAAAGAAGCATTAGGGCAAAAATGGAATTGTACTAGACTCTATTAGTAAACAAAACCAATATCCCAACGAGTAAGGATTGCGGAAAGTTGTTAGCGTAAAAGAAAAAAGCCTTGAAGAATTAACGTCAAGGCTTTTTTGAGGAACAAGTTTTGGATTAGGCTTCTGGAGAAACTTCTTTCTCTTTTTTGGCAAGAAGCGTGACATCATCTACCAAAATTCTTCCACAATGCTCACAAGCAATAATTTTCTTGTGCATAGAGATTTCCAATTGTACTTGAGGTGGAATTTTGTTGAAACAGCCCCCACAAGAGTCTCTAGAGACATTCACTACCGCAAGTCCATTGCGGTAATTATTACGCACTTTTTTATAAGCTTTGAGTAAGCGATCTTCAATCTTCTTTTCTGCACGTTCTCTTTTTCTAATCAACTTTTCTTCATCCTTATTGGTCTTTTCAATGATTTTTTCCAACTCCACTTTCTTGGCCTCCAAGTCTGTTTGCTTGGCCGTCAAGCGTTCTTGAGCAGCTTTCAAAGTCTCCTGTTTGGCAACAATTTGTACCTGAACTTCTTTGACTTTTTTCTCAGAAAGTTGGATTTCAAGCTTTTGAAGCTCTAATTCTTTAGAAAGAGCATCATATTCTCGATTGTTTTTCACATTATCCATCTGTTTTTCGTAGCGCTCAATGAGTGCTTCCGCCTCTTTGATATTGGTCCGGTGTCGAAGAATATTATCTTCGATATCAGATACATTTTGAGTAAGTCGATCAATCCTGGTTTGTAAACCTGCGATTTCATCTTCCAAATCACCTACTTCCATAGGGAGTTCTCCTTTAAGAATAGCAATTTCATCTACCTCAGAATCAATGAGTTGTAGGTCATAAAGTTGCTTGAGCTTTTCTTCGATGGTCATTTCTTTAGCCATAATTCGCATTAGATTTTTAAGAAACTAAGAAGTTCCTATCTGGAAACTCCTTTAAAGATATTTAACAGGATTCGTGTTCACCTCTGTTGAATAAACCGCAAAGGTACTAAATTTTGCACTTATTAGGTCATAAAGTAATTCGATAGTATATTGTTCACTCTCATAATGGCCAATATCGGCGATCAAAATTTCGCCATCGGCATCGAAAAACTCATGGTATTTATAATCTGCGGTGATAAAAACATCCGCGCCTTGTGCTTTGGCTTGCGCCAATAAAAATCCTCCAGCGCCACCGCATAAGGCGACTTTATGGATTTTTCGACTGCGTAAGCGAGTATGGCGGATACAACCGGTACGCATGGTTTTTTTGACAAACTGTAGAAATGGTTTTTCATATTCTGGTTTGCTCAATTCTCCAATCATCCCAGCACCAACCTCTACATTACTATTTTCAATATCGCTAATTTCGTAAGGAATTTGCTGATCCCCTTGATTATTTAGTAAAGCGCCGATAATTTTACCTTTTAGTGGACTGGCAAAAACAAGCTCTAGTTTTACTTCTGCCGTTCCTTGATCGTCTTTGCTTCCTACTCCAAGACTGGTGTGGCTCAAGTTTTTGAAGCCCGGAATTTGCCCCGCTCCCGCTGCAAAAAGCGCATTTCTAACTCGATCAGAAATATCCGCCGGTACATAAGTTTGTAATTTCTTTAAGGTCTTTTTGGGAGCCAATATTTTGGTATTAACCAAACCTAATTTTTCTGCAAATTTAGCATTGACTCCTTGGTGATAGACATTGTCTAGATTAGTATGTATCGCATAGATCGCAATGTCGTAGCGGATAGCATCCATTACCACTCGTTCGACATAGTTTTTTCCAGTAAAAGTTTTTAAACCCCTAAAAACAATCGGGTGGTGTGCAATGATTACATTGCAATTGAGCGCTAAAGCTTCTTCGATTATTTCTTCCGTAGAATCGAGGCAAAGCAAAGCTCCAGTCACTTCCATCTTGGGATTACCTACGATCAGGCCAGCATTATCATAACTTTCCTGATAGGAGGGAGGAGCGATGGTTTCCAGATAGGAAGTAAGTTGTCGTAATTGCATGAGTAAAGGTCTTTAAAGCGAGTTCTCGGTGTTTGGAAAATGAGGAATGGAGAACCAGTTATTAAGTAATACGGTAAGTAAAAGAATTGGGTGCAAAATTCGACACTCCAAATAAATTTCTACTTAACTTTTGCGTATTTTTTCTTCTAAAGCGCTCGTTGAATAACCCGGAATAAAATCAAGGCTGCACACTTGGCCGCCACGCTGCGATACAAAATCATAACCCACAATTTGGCTAGCTGGCCAATCTCCACCTTTGACCAATACATCTGGTTTAACTTTTTTTATCAATTCCAAAGGCGTGTCTTCTTCGAATACAATAACGGCATCCACACAGCTAAGAGCCGCCAAAAGTATGGCTCGATTTTGCTCGTCCTTGATTGGACGATGAGCTCCTTTTAATCGACTGACCGAGGCAGAAGAATTGAGTCCAATGACCAAGTGAGTACCAAGGGCTTTGGCTGCAGCCAAATAGTGAATGTGGCCATAATGAAGAATATCAAAGCAACCATTGGTAAAA
>CAYQRA010000008.1:0-28884 GCA_964419315.1 uncultured Saprospiraceae bacterium
ATGTTGACGGAGGGGAGAGGCTTCTTTTCCACGGCGCAGATTGATGCGTTTCATTAGGTATTTGTTTTTGCTGCTGCAAATGTAGAAAAATTTGAGTTGGTATTTTGGTGTCTCGCAGATCGCGCAGAATTTACGTTCAATCGTAAATTCTGTGGAAAAATTATCTCTTCTAGTTTCGTAAAATTTTTACCAATCCATTTTGATCGCCCATTCTAATTTGTAAAAACAAAATTCCAGAATTGAACTTTCCAAAATCAAGGCTTTCTTTCCACATTGTTGATAACTTGTTGAAAGCCCATTGTTCTAATTGGCGACCTTGAATATCTACTAAGGTGAGCTGAACCTCGCCTAGATAATCTCCTTGCAAAGACAATTCAATAGGGCCAGAACTTGGATTAGGGTAGACTTGAATATAGGTATTTGCTAATTCCAAATTTTGATCATTGGTCAAAATAGTTGCCACACCATACTCATTGCTATAATCGGTCATCGCAAAATCATTGGTCGCTCGGACCCGATAAAAATAACTACTAAATGGCGCCAGATTGGTATCAGTATAGTAATTAGTATTGGCTGGAATTTGAGCAATTTCGGTATAATTAGCATTGCTATTTTTGGATCGCTCTAGGAGAAAGGCGGTTTCTGTTCCGGAGTTGTCTTTCCACTGCAATTGAATACTAGTTTCAGAATTGGCCCAGCCGGTCAAATTCGATGGTGCTAGAAATTCACTGCATTCTGCATCTTGATAGGTTTGGACCTCCTTTCGCAAATCAGCGAATAATGGATAAAACAAATCACCCGGACATTCGGTAGCGCATCCATCTTTATGACCAGAAATATTGGGCAAGGTTTTATTGGAAGAAGCATGGAAGGTCATCGCATTCGGATCTATATTTACATCGCAAGCTTTCCAAGAAAGCATTTTCTTCAATTGATCCAAAGCAGGGGCACTTGGCGCGACCAGATTAAAATTTCCTAGCATACAAATCCCTGCTGTCCCACCATTACTTCCACAAAAATGAGCCCCTTGGATATTATCCCCCCTACCTTCATAAACGATTCCATTTGGGTCAATCAACCAATTATAACCAATATCATCCCAACCATTGGTGTTGACATGATAATCCCAAATACTCCGGACCACTCCGGACCAATCCGAGCTCGCATTGGTTCCTGCTGCATGGTGGACAATTAGGTGAGTAACCGTTGTTTGACTTGGATTGGGATGTTCGGCACAATCATTATTTGGACACCACCCTTGGCGATCCAAAATTGCGGGTTGCGGGCAGGGGCAAGCAGCATTGCTTTGCAGTCCTTTTTTAGGGTTTGCCTTTTTATATTCGCTAATCCCCGGACTATAAAAATGCAAGGCCAAATTTTCAAACTGATTCTGCTCCGCAGAAGTCCCTAGCATTGCTAATTTTAGTCTTCTATTGTTCTGTTTTTTAAAAATCAGGGAACTTACTGCTCGCCCAGTATCACTTTGGTAATGGTCATCTGCTTTTAAAGGTATCCAATCTTTGTCTTCTTCTTCAAAACGATAATAGAGGTTTGGTAGATTTGCTCCGGAGTAGTTCCAAGCTACCGAGAATGCTAAAAAGGGTTGGGCTTCAATCGGAATGTCTATCCAATCGGTGTATACCCCTTCTTCCCCGAAGGAATCATAAACAGTTCCATTCGCATCAAATACCAAAGAAGGACTTTGGCTAAATTGCTCCGGAGTCACGGAAAGTACCGCGCGCTGTGCCTTTTGCGCATAGATTCCTAGAGAACAGCTCAACAGTAAAACTAATAATGGGAATTTCATTTTTTTAATTTTTCATTATTCGCATGCCGGTCAGCATCTCTAATAGATTTTTTTTGGAGGTTTTTTTCTAATGCACTAGTCAAATCTATTCCGGTTTGATTGGCTAGACAAACCAAGACAAAAAGTACATCTGCCATTTCGTCGGCGAGGTCTTCTTTGGCCGAAGCTTCTTTCTCTTTGGTTTTGAACGACTGTTCCCCATATATTCTTGCCATTAGGCGAGCGACTTCTCCAACTTCTTCGCTCAAAATTGCGGTATTGGTCAATTCATTATAATAACGGATGCCGATGGTATTGATCCAATGATCTACGTTTTTTTGTACTTCTTCTAGGGTCATTTTATTCTTTTTGCTGAGTATCTATAATTATGGTGACAGGGCCATCATTTAGTAATTGTACTTTCATATCTGCACCGAATTCTCCGGTACCGACTTTCAATCCACTTGTTTCTTTTATTTTTTTTACAAAGGCTTCATACATTGGAATGGAAAAATCTGGTTTGGCCGCTCGCAGATAAGAGGGACGATTTCCTTTTTTGGTACTGGCATGTAGGGTAAATTGGCTCACTACGATTATTTCTCCCTCGGCATCTTGTACCGAACGATTCATAACGCCTTCTTCATCAGGGAAAATTCTCAGTTTAGATATTTTATTACAAAGCCATTCTATATCTGCAACGGTATCTACCGCTTCTATTCCTAATAGAATCAAAAGGCCAGTGCCAATCGAAGATTTTACTTTACCCTCAATAGTCACGGAAGCTTCACTTACTCTTTGAATAACTGCTCGCATTGTATTTTGTTTTGGGTATCAAAATAGGAGATTGACACCATATATATAGTATCGCGTTGAGATTTATCTTCCTCACCTTATTTATGCCTTTTTACGATTTTGTCTTTTTCGGAGTAATTGAATCCTCATCCGATGGTGTCTTTGCAGAATGACGGGATACAGGTTTCCAATTATATTGATAATAAAAATCCAAATCGCCAAGGCGTTTAATCGAAGAGATAGAAAATATAGGCTGATAAAAATAAGAATTACAAAAGGGATAGAGTGACCGATATCAGATTTTTTGGATTGTATTTCCAGATTTTCAATGCCCTCCATTGTTCCATCAAAAAATTTCTTCCTTTGTTCTTTATTCTTCCACAAGGTGGCCAAGAGCATTTTCCTAAATGCATTTACATTAAGGCTTTTGTATATTTTCTTTAATCTTTTGGGCTGATGGATTTTATAATAACTATCTGGAATGAGGTCTTGTGTAGGAAAGCCAAAACCTGCAAAAGCAAAAATCCCCGTAACAAAAAGGGTAACAAGCCAGGCCATAAATACGGTCATCCCAAATGATTCTATTTCCAATAAGGGAATAATATTTATCAGTTTATAGGATTGAAAAATTAGAAATATAGATAAACAGAAGAAGAGTATTTTCTTAGCCATTTTTTGATTATTGGGGATTAAAGATCAAAATAAGGTTGGTGGCTCCGGAACTCTTTGGTGTAGATCAATCGAATTATTACTCGGCGAATTGAGTACTTCTGAAATTCTATAGATATCCAACTTTTGATTGGCGATAGGTTGCAACATGTCGAGTGCGCTATTTAATGGAATTTTATCCAACCATTTTTCTTGTTGTGCTTTTTCTTCAAAAATGACTGGCATTCGCAGATGCAAATCACTGACCTCTTCATTGGCCGTTGTAGTGATGATAGAAAAACTTTTGATTTCATTAATACCATCAGTCCAAATATCCCAGACACCAGCGAATGCCAACAAACGATCATCCTTTGCTTTGATTCGATAGGGGATTTTATTTTGTCCTTCTCTTCGCCACTCATAAAAACTATCGGCCAAAACCAAACATCGCTTCTGTCGGATTGGCATTCGGAAAGAAGGTTTGGAAGAAATACTTTCTCCTCGCGCATTGATTAGCTTCCCACTATTCTTTCCATCATTTGACCAATATGGAATCATTCCCCAAGCAAAGCGTTGCAATTTATCAAGCTGATCATTGGCGATTACATAAGCTGAATGAGTTGGAGCAATATTGAAACTGAGTTCCAATTCTTCTGGCACAGAAATTCCAAACTGCTCTTGAATTTTTTCTTTTGATGTTGCTAAGGAAAAACGACCGCACATAATATAGGTGTTTATTTAGAGCTCATGAATGTTTATGATTCTTTGATTTTCTTTTATCGAAGCAATAAATTGAATCCAAGCATCTTGTAAGTAGTAGGTGGTGATAAAACGGGTAATTTTAGGGCTAAGATTTTTTCGTTTATTTTTCTATAAAAAACCTTTCATAGCCCCAGTTATGGAAGATTTTTTTAGAGGGAAAGTAGCGGAAAAAGATAGTTATAAAAACCCCGTTTGATTAACACGTACTACTTAAGTAGTAGTTTTACGAAATATAGGAAGAAATTGGCAGAATCACTTTCCACATCGCCTTTTTCGCAAAAATCATAATACCCCGAAAATCAATGCTTTATAAAAAACAGTTTTCAACAGTAAGTGTTAGTTAAGTAGTGAATAAGTGGGTAGTTTTTCCACAGCTACTAAGAAGATGAATTTATAATATATAATTACTTGTTGTTTAGCGCCGAAAATGTTGAATTCCACATCACTTACTGACATCCGGAAAGAAAAACTTTGTGACTCCGGAACAATTATTTATTCCGTGAAGAACTTATCCACGGGATGTTTATAAAGTTGTAAGTAATTGAAAATGAAGAGAAGAGGATGTTGGTAGTGCTGTTGATAAGCTAGTTCAAAATCTTAGTAGCGATTTGACAAAGGAAAATCGTTTTTATTTATCCCCAAACTAACACCCATAATGATGGAGGGATTTTTTTTAAATTTAAAATAATTATTAATTAACACTAGTGGAAAATGTGGAGAAGCGGTTTTTGAAAAAAGATACCTTTGTGAAAGAGCTTAGAATTTTTACGCAGCTTTTTTAATTGAGTTTCCTTTTTCCTAAAAAAAGGAATAAATATTTTTCTACTCTTTTTCAGTTTTTCAAAATGGGTTTTTAATAAAGTTGAAAGAATTAAGATGGATCTAAATTTTTCAACAGCACTTAATAGAAATCGAATGAATAAAATTAATAGTATTCCCAGAGCGGTTCAGATTTGGCTGTACATTGGATTGGTGATGGTTTTTTTCCAAGTCGTGATCGGAGGTGTGACTCGACTTACGGACTCCGGATTATCGATTACAGAGTGGGCGGTTATACAGGGAACGATTCCACCGCTCAACGAAGGCGAGTGGAATATCGCTTTTGACAAATACAAAGTAGCGGCTAAAAAGCAATATGAAAGTTTGCATGGAGACATGACCCTTTCGGAATTTAAAGTTATTTTTTTCTGGGAGTATTTTCATCGTTTGTGGGCGAGGCTAATGGGCTTTGTTTTTCTTTTCCCTTTCTTTTTCTTTTTGTGGAAAAAATGGTTGCCAACTTGGTTGTTGAGGAGACTGGGACTAGTGATTCTGTTGGCCGCCTCAGCTGCAACAGTTGGATGGATTATGGTCGCCAGCGGATTACATGATGATACTCGAACCTGGGTGAGTGCTTATAAACTCATTACGCATTTGGGAATTGCTACGACATTATTCGCTTATTTGTTTTGGACTTGCTTGCGGACTTCCCAGCCTGTTTCCGCGGATAGCGCGCATGTGAAGCTCCAACGCTTTGCTTGGGGGCTCTGCTTCCTTTTGATCGTACAAATCCTTTTTGGAGGCCTTATGGCAGGGATGAGAGCGGGTTTAGTACATCCCTATTGGCCGTTTTTCGTACAAGGGGATAGACTCTTGCAAATCTTGACCGCTACCCAAGAGAGTGGTTTGGAAAGTATTGTGGATTATGAACCGGCTTTGTTTGTAAAAGGTTTGGTGCAGGTTTTACATCGATTTACTGCTTATTTACTTTTTGCTTTGGTTATTTTATTTAGTACGAAAGCATTGAAAGCAGATATTTCTGTTCGATTAAGGAAAGGGCTTTATTTCTTGATCGCAGTGTTAATTTCTCAATTTTTACTAGGAATATTAGCAGTTATCAACAGTATTGGGCATATTCCTATCTTTTATGGTGCCATGCACCAAGCTGTGGCATTAATTCTCCTGGGAAGCCTACTTTTTGTGAATTATCAGTTTAGAAAAGGGACTAATTAACAAGTTTTAAACGTAGTGTTGAAAACTTATAACTCTCCGCGTATTGATTCATAAGTTATTTATGTAAATATTTTAATAATTGATTATTAGGTGTTTATAGTATTTTCTTTGAAATTTTCCTATTTTGATTTTGAAGGAGTAAAATGGTTTTTTAAATAAGACTTCGAGTTATCCACATATTTTGTTGATATCTAAGTTATTTACTCTTTTTTTAAATAAAAAAGAGTAAAATCAAAGTGAAATTGAGGCATATTTACTCTTTTTGCACAGAAAATGTTGATAAGCTGTTTATATGTTGATAACATTAAAAATCACATAAAAAATGACTTTTTTAATGGATACTACTATCTGATTATCAAGTTGCTGTATAAGAATAAAAAAGCTATTTTTGTGAAAATTTTGACCACATCATCCTAGCTATAAAACAATGGATTATTCGATAAAGGAAGAAGATTCCTATAAATATATTGAGACTGGTGGAGACGGCGAAGTGCTGCTGTTACTGCACGGTCTTTTTGGTGCATTGAGTAATTTCGATGGCATCATCAATGGCTTTAGTAAAAGCCATAATGTAGTAGTACCGATCTTACCAATTTTTGATCTACCGATTCGAAAAGTATCTGTTGCTGGTTTGGTAGATTACGTTTCTGATTTTGTGACCCACAAAGGATTTGATAAAGTCAATGTCTTGGGTAATTCCCTTGGCGGCCATATTTCAATTCTCTTTGCCTTAGCCAATCCTGAAAAAACAAATTCTGTTACGCTTACGGGGAGCTCCGGCCTTTTTGAAAATTCATTGGGATCTACTTTTCCTAAGAGGGGAGATTATGATTTTATCAAAACGAAAACAGAAGACATTTTTTACGATCCAAAAACGGCGACCAAAGAACTTGTAGATGAGGTTTATAATACCGTCAATGATCGCAATAAAGCGATCCGGATTGTAGCAACAGCCAAGTCTGCTGTACGGCATAACCTAAGCGATAAGTTGCATTTATTAAAAGCACCCACCTTATTGGTTTGGGGAGATGAAGATAGTGTCACTCCTCTTTTTGTTGGAGAGAAGTTTAATGAGTTGATTGAAAATTCTAAACTGGTAGTCGTAGAGAAAAGTGGGCATGCGCCGATGATGGAACGAGTAGAAGCCTTTAATTCTGCTTTAGGTGATTTTCTGAAGAGCGTCGCTACTAACTAATTTTTGTTATTACAAAGTTTTGAATATAGTGAAAGAGAGGGATTGCTCCAGTTTGAAAAAGGGTAGCACTTATATCTAATAATTAGTTTATATAAAAAAGGCATCTTCCAAAATTTTGGAAGATGCCTTTTTTGTAAATACTTTTAAGAAGTTTGATTTATTCTTTTAGTTGGTCCCCGACTTCTCCTTAGCCCGTTTGCTGCGCTGCATTGGATTTTCTCCACTATTCCAATAACTTCTCTGTTTGTACATTTCGAAGCGATTGAGCTGCTGCTGGCGTGGGAAATAATTATTATCTCTATCAGTATCTGCGGTTTCTAAATAGGGATCAAGTATAATATTTTTCACCTCTTTTTTGTGGACAAAAGTTTTAGTGAGCTCTTCGTTCTGTTTTTTCCAGACCTCTGCAGGAATGTATTGTACTTCAGAAGTACCATCGGTAAATTCAAATTGAAGTATGATTGGCATGACCAAACCACCGATATTTTTGAAAGTGATCTCATAAAAATTATCACCTGCAAGAACCAATTCCTTTTCTTCTTTGGATAAGCCACTGATGTATTTATTGTATTTTTCTTTATCCAGAATATTTGTTTCTAGTGGGTCATAGGTCGTATAGAAATCTCGGAGCGATCGATCAATTTCATCCTGGGTTTGTGCGATGACTTCTTTATTTCTAATAGAAGAAATATTTTTAGGCGCCTTTTCTCTTTCTTTTCTTTTAGCTACAAAATCAGTGTCAGGGTTTTTAGTATCTACGCGAAACCACTTTACATTTTCCATAGCGATATCTACATGATCGATGGTATAAAACCATCCGCGCCAAAACCAATCTAGGTCAACTGCAGAAGCATCTTCCATGGTGCGGAAAAAGTCTGGAGGAGATGGATGTTTAAACATCCATCTTTGACAATATGTTTTGAAGGCATGGTCGAAGAGTTCACGACCCATTACTGTTTCTCTTAATATATTTAAAGCGGTTGCGGGTTTGCCATATGCATTATTTCCAAATTGCCAAATGGATTCTGAGTTGGTCATAATTGGAGATATATTTTCTTTGTCTCCTTTCATGTAATCTACGATCTTATTTGCAGGCCCTCTTCGCGAAGGATAATCTCTTTCCCATTGTTGCTCTGCAAGATATTGTACAAAAGTATTGAGTCCTTCATCCATCCAAGTCCACTGGCGTTCATCTGAATTGACAATCATTGGAAAATAATTATGTCCTACTTCATGGATAATGACACCAATCATTCCATACTTTGTTCTTTTGGAATATGTTTTATCTTCTTCAGGGCGACCAAAATTAAAACAGATCATAGGATATTCCATTCCGATTCGAGCTGCATTGATAGACCAAGCGACGGGATATGGATAATCAAAAGTATAATGCGAATACCACTTTAGTGTATGTGCTACCGCTTTAGTAGAATATTTTTCCCATAGCGGATTGCCTTCTTTTGGATACATAGACATAGCCATTACGGTAGTTCCATCTGCTTGTTCTACTGCCATTGCATCCCATATGAATTTACGAGAAGAAGCAAAAGCGAAATCTCTTACATTGTCTGCTTTAAAGTTCCAAGTTTGTTTTTTGCTAGATTTACTTTTTTCTCTTTTCTCTGCCTCGGATTGATTGGCAATGATTACCAAATCCGTTGTAGATTTTTTGGCTTTTTCAAATCGCTCAATTTGTGCCTTTGTCAACACCTCATCACTATTAGAAAGAGTTCCGGTAGCTGCGACCAAATGATCAGAGGGAACAGTGATACTTACGTCATAATCACCAAAGGGAACGGTAAATTCTCCACGCCCTAAAAACTGCTTGTTTTGCCATCCTTCGATATCATTATAGACACACATTCTTGGAAAGAACTGAGCAATAGTATAAAGGTAGTTGTCATCCTCTTCAAAGTATTCGTATCCTGATCTACCACCCATTTTCATTCGATCATTGATATTATACCACCACGCGATATCAAAAGAAACATTAGCTCCGGGTGCAAGTGCTTCCTTTAGATCTATTCGCATCATTGTTTTATTAATGGTATAATCTAAATCCTGTCCACTTGTACTTTTGACAGATTGGATTTTGAAACCTCCATCAAAATCACTAGCCATTTGCTGTTTGATGCTTCTAAAAGTTGCTCTTTCTCCGCTGTACTCTGTAGCTTCTATTTTATCATTGGTTCTTACCTTATAAGTATCAGAGTCTTTGGCGCGCATATTTTGATCTAATTGTAGCCATAGATATTCGAGTGCATCAGGAGAATTATTATGATAGGTAATCGTTTCCGCTCCAGTTATCTTTTGAGTATTATCATCAAGTTCCAGAGCTATTTTATAGTCTGCTTCATTTTGCCAATATTCATGACCCGGTGCACCAGAAGCAGTTCTATAATCATTAGGCGTAGCGAGTTCTGTTTTTAATTGTCGAAACTTATTGGTATTAGTATTTTCCTGAGCGAAAATTACTTCTGATTGGAGTAATAATAATAGCAATAGTATCCAGCTGGATCGAAGAAATTTTAAGGCCATTTTTATTTAGTTGTAAAGAGTAAAATCAAAATTTGTTTGTAATGTAAATATACTCAATTACTCTTCTTTTATTTAGTGGCATCTAAAAGATAATTGTTCCACGTGGAACATTATTAAGTACATTTTTAATTTGCTATTTGGTAGGTAGAGAAGAGTGGTTCTTTTATTGAGATATTAAGTCTGTATGTATAAGGAGTCAACAGGTAAATTTTAAAATTGTTCCACGTGGAACAATTTCTAGAAGTCATTGATAGAAGCTTTTGAATAAGAGGTTTTTTGATGAAAATGAAAATGGAAAAGGCTTTTGCAATAAACCTGCAAAAGCCTTTTCTACTAAGTAATATAGAGTTTACCCTAATAATTATCGAGAAGCCAAGATTTAAAAGGATTGTATTCAATAGACATTGAAGTAGCAATTTTAGTTTTATTCGCTAGGGTGGCAAGACGTTCAGGAATATCTACAACTTGATTGGTTATTTTCTCGACTTCCAAATTGAATTTGGAAGGATGGGCAGTTTCAAGGATAATCCCAAAAGTATCAGGATTACTTGCTTTATATTCTTCAAAGGCTAAATATCCTAAAGCCCCATGAGGATCTATTGTATATTGATATTGATCGAAGACCGCCTTTATACCTTTCCTATTCTCTATATCCGAATAACTATAGCCACTAATATCTTCTTTCATAATGTTCCACGTGGAACAATATAGGTCTAACATCCTCGCAAAATTAGAAGGATTCCCGACATCCATTGCATTAGAAATAGTAGGAATAGAAGATTGAGGAACAAATTTTCCATTAGATAAATAATCAGGAACAACTTTATTAGCATTAGTAGCTGCAATGAAATGATGAATTGGAAGTCCCATTCTTTTGGCAAAGAGCCCAGCAGTAAGGTTCCCAAAGTTTCCGCTGGGAACAGAGAATACTACTTTCTTTCCTGTTTGTACTACCTGCTTATAGGCTTCAAAATAATAAAAGGATTGGGGAATCAAACGAGCAATATTTATAGAATTGGCAGAACTCAAACGAATTTGCTTTCTCAATTCTAAATCTAAAAAAGCTTTTTTTACCAAAGCTTGGCAATCATCAAAGCTGCCATCAACTTCCAATGCAGTAATATTTCCTCCTAAGGCCGTTAATTGTTTTTCCTGTAAAGGGCTTACTTTTCCACTTGGATACAGAATAACTACTTTTATTCCAGGGGTATTTAAAAATCCAGCAGCAACTGCTCCACCAGTATCTCCAGAGGTGGCGACGAGGATAACCAATTCCCGATCATTTCCTCGGTTGAAATAACTCATAAGCTGAGCCATAAATCGAGCACCAAAATCTTTAAAAGCTAAAGATGGACCATGAAAGAGCTCTAGTATTCCTACAGAATCATCCAATTGAACAACTGGTGCAGGAAAATTAATAGATTGCTCAATGATATTTTTGAGGTCATTCGTAGGAATGAAATCACCAAGGAGGTTCTTACAAACCTCAAAAGCAATATCTACAAAGCTAAGGTTCGGCAAAGCGCTAATAAAAGAATCAGAAAGAACGGGAATATTGAGAGGCATGTAAAGCCCATTATCTTCAGGTAGACCTTTGAAAACGGCCTCTTGCAAATCAACAAGGTGATCGTGATTATTAGTACTATAAAGTTTCATCTGTTTATCTTCATTTAAATTTAGGACCATATGGAACTTGCCTGAGGGCAGACAGGCTTACCATGATTAAATAGTCATTCTTTTATGATATTATCTTATCCATTTTGCGGCTCAATCGTTTTGCTTACTGGTTCGAAATAAAGTAAGGAATCTCTGTAGTAGATTTTTTCCCAGACCATCTGACGGAGTGGGAAGAGTTTACAGTCAACGGTATCAAGCTGTCCTAGCTAATCTGTCATGGACTTTTCATATATTCCTGATGATTTCATACTAGGATCAGATGGGAAGTTTCCTGCAAATAGTATTTAGGAACTACCAATTATAAGAGTAGAGAAATCATAAAAGAACCGCACCTTCTTGATTGATAGGAGATAGGAATAAATCACATTTTATGCCATTGTCAATAAAAGTCTTTTGCATTGCTTCCCCAGCATTTTCCGCTTCTAGGCTATTGCGGCATAATGCAAAAATAGAGGGACCTGCTCCAGAGATACTACAACCCATCGCACCAGCATTTAGGGCGGCTTCTTTGACCTGATAAAAATGTGGAATAAGTTGAGCTCGCTGAGGTTCAATAATTACATCTTTTAAAGATCGGCTAATCAAATCGAGATTACCACTGTATAAACCGACAATAAACCCTCCTAAATTCCCCGATTGCTGAATGGTTTTATCTAAGGTAACTTGATCAGATAAAACGCGGCGAGCATCTTTTGTAAGAATTTCAATATGCGGATATACAACCGCTACTCTCAAACCTCGAATAAATGGCAAACGATGGACATCCAAACTCGTATTATCTCGAATAAAAATTGTTCCGCCTAATAAGGAAGGAGCTACATTATCAGCATGATAGGAACCATCCGCAACTTGTTCGCCCAAAACGGCAAAGGGAAGCAATTCCCGTTTGGTCAATGGCCGTTTGAGAAATTCATTAATGGCCATGACTCCGGCGACCGCACTAGCGGCACTTGATCCCAAACCACTACCAAAAGGCATTTTTTTATGAATCTCCATTTCAATGCCTTGTCCTTCTTCTCCCAGATGTTCTAATAATTTCATGGCCGCAAAGCCAGCAGTATTTTTCTCGACTTCGTAAGGAAGCTTTTTTTGCGTTCCTGTTATTTTTGTGATTTTTAATCCAGCAGTATTGGAAGGACGTACGATTATTTCATCTCCTGGTTTTTCTAAGGCAAAGCCAAGAATATCATAGCCACAGGCCACATTGGCAACAGATGCAGGTGCGAATACTTTTAAACCGGGTTTCATATTTTAGTCTAATTAATTGATTATCAGTTAATTATGATTTATAACAATTTAAAAACGGAAGTTTAGTTTAAGAAATTCCCTATGGTAATAATTTCAGCAAAAATACCAGCTGCAGTTACTTCTGCACCAGCGCCAGGACCTCTTACTACAAGAGGACGATCTTTATAGCGTTCGGTCGTAAACACAATCATATTATCACTACCACTGAGAGAATAAAAAGGATGGCTAGGATCAACTGCTTGCAATCCGATTTTTGCTTTTCCATTTTCCAATTGGGCAATCATCCGCAACATCTTATTTTCTTTACTTGCTTCAATTCTCATTTTGTCAAAAACATCATCTACTTTTTCTACCTCTTCTAAAAAGGATTCTACGCTCGTCGCTTTTTGACAAGCTTCGGGTAAAATATTTTCGATTTCTACTTCCGAGGCATCTAGGGCCAAACCTGTTTCTCTTGCTAGAATAATTAATTTGCGACGTACATCGATTCCATTCAAATCAATTCTTGGATCAGGTTCGGTATATCCTTTGGTTTTTGCTTCCTTGACGATGTCGCTAAATAGGGTCCCTTCTTTAAAGGAATTAAAAATGAAAGAAAGAGAACCAGATAAAACACCTTCGATTTTTAAAATTCTATCGCCACTGTGGATCAAATCATTGAGCGTAGAGATAACAGGAAGACCAGCTCCAACATTGGTTTCATACAAGAAAAGAACACCATTCTTTTTGGCTAGATTTTTCAAGCGCTGGTATTGTAGATAAGAGGAAGATGTGGCAATTTTATTGGGAGTAGAAATAGAAATACTCGATTCTAATATACTTTCATAAAAACCAGCGACTACTTCGCTTGCAGTATTATCAATAAAAATAGTATTTGATAAATTCATATTTTTCATCCGAGTAATAAAGTCAGCAAGACTGGTACTTTCCGGAGAGGCTAATAAATCTTTTTTCCAATTGTCAAGATCAATCCCTTCTTGCTCAAATAACATCTTGGTGCTATTTGACAATCCAATCACTTTGATTTCGATCTGTTGTTTTTCTTTTAAATAAGCCGCTTGTTTTTTTATCTGATCCAATAAGGTACTCCCAATCAGACCGACTCCGACAATGAATAAATGTAAAATTCTCGTGTCAGAAAGAAAGAAGGCTTCATGCAAGGCATTTAAAGATTTTGCTTCATCCGCTTTGCGAATAACCACAGAAACATTTAGCTCAGAAGATCCTTGTGCAATGGCGACACAATTGATTCCATTTTTTCCTAAAGCCTGAAATAGACGGCCAGCGATTCCTGGTTGCAAACGCATGTTTTCACCAATGATAGCCACCACTGAAAGTTCTGTTTCTATTCGAATATAATCTATAATACCTGCTTGTATTTCATACTCGAAAGCCTTGTCTATCAGCCTTTTAGCTTTTTTGGCCATTTTTGGAGAAACGGCAAAACTGATCGAGTGTTCGGAAGATCCCTGAGTAATTAAAACAACATTTATTTTGGCTTGCGCAAGCGTACCAAATAGCCGTCCTGCAATCCCGGGCACCCCAAACATACCACTACCCTGAAGGGTCAAAAGGGAGATATCTCCAATAGAAGAAATTCCTTTGATGATCTGTAGATTTGGATCTAAATTACTAGAGATAAGAGTACCTGGATGTTCCGGATTAAAAGTGTTTTTGATAACCAGTGAAATGTCTTTTTTTAAGGCAGGTTGTAAGGTAGGTGGATAAATTACTTTTGCTCCAAAGTGAGACATTTCCATTGCTTCCGCGAAAGTAAGGGTAGGAATGGTAAACGCTTTTTTTACTTTTCGGGGATCGGCCGTTAGTACACCATTTACATCCGTCCAGATTTCTATAAAATTTGCGTCCAAGCCAGCGGCGAGTAAAGATGCGGTATAATCAGAACCACCACGTCCTAAAGTAGTGGTGAGCCCACCAACTGCAGTTGCGATAAACCCAGTGACAATTTGTACTTCTGGGTTATTGGTATAATACTCCTTGATATTGGAATAGGTTATATCAAATTTAACTTTTGCTGAATTAAAATTCTTATCTGTTTTGATCAATTTTCTGGCATCCAGATAACGGGCATTGATTCCATTTTGAACCAGGGCATGGCTGATGATGTAAGCCGAATTTCTTTCCCCAAAACTTAAGACATAATCCATTGTTCGTGGAGAAGCTTCGCGAACTAAAAAAATACCATTGAGCAAATTTTTAAGACTTAAGTGCATCTCTCCAAGCTCTTTTAGAATAGAGGCTTGATTATTTTCGGAAATCAAAAATTTTACAGCGTCAATATGTCTTTGACTAAATTGTTGGTATAATGCTAGGTATTTTTCTTCTTCTCCTTCGGCAGCAGCCTCACTCATTTCGATCAACAAATCGGTCACTCCTCCAAAAGCAGAGAATACGACCGTAAATTTTTCGCCATTGACATAATAGCCTTTTAGTATCTGAATAACTTTCTCTATACGATCAGGTTTAGCTACGGAAGAGCCACCAAATTTTAATACTTTCATATGTCTATTTTCATTTTAAGCTAAAACGATATGGAACTTGCCAACCATGATTAAATAGTCATTTCCTTGGGGGATTACTATTTATTCATGGACGTTTCATATCAATCAGTTTTTGCCCGACAATCGGGATGCATATTTTAGAGGATAAAGGCAAAAGCAATGCCTGTATTTAGAAAGGGCCTGTCTAGAAGCTTACAAATATAGGGATAAGGAAGATAGCGTGAAATAGGAGCCTCTAATTATTTCTCGAACTGGCGAATATACTCGTTTTCTTTGGCGCGCATTTTCTTTTTCTCTTCCTCCGTTTTATCACCAAAACCTAGTAAATGCAAGACTCCATGTATAATAACTCTATACAGTTCTTCTTCAAAAGCAACACCAAATTTTTCCGCATTTTCTCGAACCCGATCAATGCTAATAAAAATATCACTTTCAATTTTATCTTCTCGATAAGGAAAAGTAATGATGTCGGTATAAGTATCGTGTTGTAGATACTCTATATTCATTTTATGTAAGTATTGATCAGAACAAAAAATGTAATTGAGAAAACTCAATTCTCCACCTTCACGGGTGATGGTATCTTGAATCCAGTTTTTTAAACCTGCTTCTTCAGCAATTTGGAAATCAATATCTTCTGTATGAAAATCTATGGATTTTTCCTCGAAGTCGGGAAAATTTGGATCAGGCATGGATTTTAGAGATTGGTACCAGACAAAGATGAAAATTCTTTACTGCTTCCTCTACTTTTAAGATGTTTAATACGATTGAAAAACCCAGAAAAGGATTTTAGTTTTTCGGCAGTACTAAATCAGGAAGATGAATTCGAATCGTTGGATTGGAAAAAAGGGAAGAGGTATTTAATGAAGGAACTTATAATTTAAATTGTATTTCTACGGTACTTCCGTTATCACGGAATAGTACATCATCTGATAATTGGCGCATTAGGAATACGCCGCGACCACCAATTTTTAGCAAATTTTCGGGAGCCGTTGGATCGGGGATATTGTCAAAATCAAAACCCTCTCCTTCATCAGAGATTTGGAAAGCTAGTTTACCCGCGAGTTCCTTAAGTCGCACAGATACAGTCTTACTGGTATCACCATGATTGCCATGATTGATCGCATTGGTGACAGCTTCTGTTAAGCTAATAAGAATATTGCCATACATATCGGGACTAATTCGATATTTAGCGACCACCTTTTCAACAAAGGTTTCTACGCGGGCAACATTACGAGGGTCTGAGGTTAATGTTAGCATTTGGTGTTGTTTGCTCATTTTTCAATGAAACTAAATAAAGGTTACAAAGCAATTTTAAAAAAATGATAAAGACGCCGCTTTTTGGGGATTAAATAAAACAAGTAAAAAGCGTCAAAGCATTAATAAAAACCGCTAAAATAAAGTGATATACAACAGTTCACCCTACTTGCTAATGTTTTTACGAAAAAAGAAATCTTTTGGTTCAAATCATTCTAATTTTAAGGTTTCTTTGACAAAAAGAAACGGATTTTAGTTGAAATGAAGGAATAATTATTTCGTAAGTTACTGATTATAAGCGAATAACCCGTCTATGTAGTGTTTTGTTACTTTTCACTAAAACTCAAAAAAAATCCATTTATATAGAAGTTTTTCGTAAAATACCCTCTTTTCTAAAGGAAACAAGGCTTTTTATTACTTCTAATATAAATGGATTTTTACCCAATAGTCAAATATAGATTTTAATTATTCTTTAAAGATTTAAAGTATTCTTCGACTAAGTACTTATAATAAGGTTTTAGAGAAGGGGAAACCGTTTTGTACATTTCGATTTCTGCTTCTCGTTGTTTGATGTATTGTTCGAGAGAAGGGGGCATTTTACGCTCTTGCTGAGTCGCTTTTTCTGCTTTTCTCTTATTATCAAATTCCCGTTGTCTTTCTGCATTTTCTGCTTCCAATAATTTGGTCAAAATCTCTTGTTGACGTTTCATCATTTCATTGGTCAATCGCTTATTCACCAAATCCGTCTCCACCTTATTCATCTCATCGATGATTTCTTGAAGTTCTTGTCCGCCAGAACCTCCTTTGCCTTTTCCTTGTTGTTCTTGTTTTAATGCTTCCAAAGCCTTCCGCATAGCAGCTTGCTTTTTAGCCATTTCGGCAAATTTCTTACTTTCTCCTTCTCCCTGACCCTTTTTACCATTTCCCTCTTGCATCGACTTTTTCATCTGTTCCATTTGCTTATTCAAATCTCCTTGGGACTTGGTAATTTTGTCCATGGGTACATTGCCACTTTTTCCTCCCTGCCCACCAGGCTTATTGCACATTTGACTTCCAGACATCATGCTAGACATTTGCTGTTGCATTTGTTCCATCACCTCATTGAGCATCAATGCAAGATCATTGACATTCTTCATGGTCCGTTGTTGGTTTTCGGCAGCTTGTGGTTTTTTTCTTTCTTCTAGATTGTCTATTCCTTCTTTCATATTCTCTTTGATCTCCGATACTTTTTCGGTAACGAAAGATTCAATTTGAAAAACACGTTTACTCAATGCTTGCAAACTATCCTCTACCAATTGAAAATCATCTTTCAATTTAAATTGCTCTTGCACCAATTCTACATAGCGTGGGGTATTGATTCTAGATTTATTCAAATCACCAATCAGTGCTTCTTGATCGAAAGAAAGGGTGACCAAATTTTCGAGTAGCTGCCTTAGGGCAGCCATGTCTTCTTGCATTTGCTCCATCTCTCCTGCTTGCATGGCAGACTCCATAGACTCGGCCATGTCTTTCATTTTTTTAGAAGCTTTTTTCTGCGACTTAGAAGCTTTAGAATTTTGTTGTTCTCCTAATTGCTCTTTACTGTCCTTCAAATCTTCATTGATGTCCTCCATCTGTTCGTCCTGATTTTCCATATCTTTAGGACGCTCCAATTCTTTATTTTTTTCCTCTAGTTCTTTTTGTTTCTCCTCTATCTTTTTGAATTCCTCGTTGATCTCTTCTTGTTCTTTCTCCAACTCTTCTTGTGGCTTTTCTCCCTTCTCTGTTTCTTCACTCAACTCCTCTTGTTTTTCTGCCAACTCTTCCAATTTGTCTATTTGTTTATTCATCTCGTTTTCCATTTCGAGTTGTTTAAACAATTCCAACATACGGTCCAATTCCAATTCCAAATCTTCATCATTCATTTCCATCTGCTCCATCATATCCATTGCATTATCCTTCTCCATCTCTTGCATCAATTCTTGGATCTGTTCCATGAGTTGTTTCATTTCATCGCTCATCAGATCTTCGAACATCTCTTGAATTTGCTCTTGTTTTTCTAGAATCTCCTCATTGGGTTGTTCGGCCATTTCCTCTTGGTTCTTGAGGTTTTCGTCAAATTTCTTCTTGGCGTCTTCAATGGCTTGTTCCAATTCTTTTTGTCGTTCCATCAATTTTTCCAACTCTTCTTTAGTCTGCCAATTGACTTCTTTTTCTTGTATTAATTTTTCGCGCAGTTTCTTCATTTCCTGCTGAATCTTCTTTGATTCTTTAATCGATTCTTTCAAATCCTCTTTGATGTCTTCATTATTTTTTTCCTCTTTTTCTTCCAACTCTTCTTCGCTTGGCATATTGAATTGCATCAAATTGGTTCGAGCAGATTTGCTACCATTGACCGCATCATTATCGTATACTTCAAAATAATAAGTAACTTCATCGCCAGGTTGGAGTGTAAGTTCTCGAACATCAAAAGTATAATCGTAATTGATGGAACGCGCCTCAGGGTTTTTCATTTTGATGGTATTCAATTCTCCTTGTCTACCTTTTTCATCAGAGATTCGATAATTGAAAGAGAGGCTTCGCAAACCATAATCATCAGAGGCTTCTCCAACAAAAAAGAGCAATTTAGCATCCGTACTATCTACAAATTTTTCTGCCTTAATCGTAGGATTCAAATCAGGGATAACCGTGATGGAATAACTCACCGAGTCTGCATTGGGCAAATTTTTATTAGAAACAAAAACACGATAGCTTTCATCGCGGAAGGCTTTCTTTTTATAGGTAAACAATTCGTCATCAAATCGATTGGCCAAAGCCGGTTCTTCTTGTTGAGAAAAAAGAATCGCGATGTCATCGGTATTAAGAGAATTAAAAATCCAATTGATGTTGGTTCCTTGTGGAACGACGAGGTCACCAATGTTGTTGAGCGTTTCATTTTTGCGTTGGGTATAACCGGGGTAAGTCAGTTTGGTTTCAAAACCTAGGATATTCGGTTTTTTCAAAACACTCAATTGGTAATCGTCAGAATTGACTCTTCCGCGGATGGCACTGGCAAAAACTTTGAAGTCTGTTTCTTTTTGCACATTGCTAAAACGATAAGTGAATTTCGTGGCAGTCTCTTTAGTCAATCGGTATTGATAATTGTCGATGTCGATAAAAACTTCATCTGGCAACATGCCACCATTTTCATTGGGCTCCACATTTACTTCTAGCAAATAATCTTCGAATTGAACGACTTCTGGTTTTTCATTTTCAATTTTAAAAAAGAAAGGCTCTGCACGTACAAATTCGGTATTATTATTAATCAAGCGAGAAGTACTATCGGTAATCATCGTTGGCGCAGCAAACAAGATGGCCATAAGTAATAAAAGCGGAGGCAAAGCATAGCGCAAATATTTTCTATTCTGCTGTAGATTGATGGCGCTAGTAAAAGGAACCAATTTGATATCCTCCGTTTTTTGATTGATACTTGCCAAAACCAAATCTGTATTGGGCGATTGATCTGCTTGCTTTTTCAATTGGAGTACATTCAATAATTTATCCTTTACGCCACTAAAGTGTTGGCCAATAATCTCAGCGGCTTGCTCGTGAGCAATCAATTTTCCCAATCGAAAATAATGCAGCAAAGGCGTAATGACCCAATAAGCCAGTGCGATACCACTCACACCGAGGAAAGAGAAAAACATTGTTTTTCGCATCCCTTTTCCAAAAAAGAAATAATGCTCAAGCAGATTCATTGCCAAAAACAAAATCAGAATCAAAGCGATGCTATACAAAGCTCCTCTCAATAATTGGTTGAGATAGTATTTACGCGTAAACTGATCTAGGTTTTTGATCAGCGTTTGATAGTTGTTTGATGTCGCCATTGCAATATTTATTTGATGCCAGCTCGAAAAATGAAACGGGCAAGATGCTTATCGATTAAGAGTACTTCCCAAATTAAAGGGTTTTAGGATTTTTTGCTGGTTATTCACCTGCAGATTCCTGACGTTTGCCGATAATTTAAACAGCTATTATACGCAGGATGTTGTGGTATTGATTCATTGGCTAGTAAAAGAGATGTAAAATATTGAAATCGGGGTGTAAAAACAAGGAGTTGGGTGTTAATAAGATGTGAATAAGGAGGTATTAATGAGGTGAAAATACTTGAAGAGAAATAATGCTCAAATTCGAGCATTATTGATTCATTGACTAGTTTTCTTTTTGGTTTTGAAACTAAGGCAAAGAATCGGATGAGTTTACATCATTTAATTTTGACCTCTTATTTTAATTAAGAGTCAAAGCAATCATTTGAAAAGCTTCGATTAAAAAAAAAACACTTAACAACGCGTTGGGAGAGAATTCTAACGCGTTTGAAAACCAAGCACTCTATTTCTTTCCTTTTTTTTGTTTTCCCTATACATTGAAGTAATCTAACAATGAAAAAAAGGAAAACAAAGTCTTTGATCTTATAATCATAAAGCGAAAAACAACAAAAAGTAAATCTTTTATAACTAAAACAATAATCTATGAAAAATTTGAATTTTTCTAAGCACTATTGCAGTGCTTCTACTATGCTATGTACCTATTGGAAAAATAGGGGCTACTTGGTTTTACTATTTCTTCTTTTACCTTTTTTGTTTTTTGCCCAACCGATATTTGCGCCAGGGTGTGGAACTACAGATAATCCAGATTCGGGAGTAAACAATCATTCTGCTTCCTGTAATTTCGATCTTACTGATTTTAATACCTACCATACTGATGATATGGTACCAGAAGGAATTACGAGAACTTTGAAGATAAAGACGAATGTAGTTTTGCTGCAGCGAGAAAACGTAGAGCCGGATGACTTAGGTAATTTTTCTCCAAGTACTAATTCAGAACATAAGGAATTTTTAGATGGTATATTTGAAAAGTTAAATGCAAAATTGAAAGATCTACAGGAGGAAAACTGTAATTGTACAGATTCCAAATATTATAATAATATTAATATAGAGTTTGTACCGACTTTTGTGGAGATAGAAAGCGAGTACTATTGGAATCATCTCAATGATCCACAACCTACTAGATGGAATAGTAAGGATAAAACTTTTTTAAAAGGGATACATCAAAAATTGATCGAAGAAGGTTATGAACCTGGTTTTGATGTATATATAACAACTAATAAGTCTTTTCATGATGGGTATATTATGCAAAATATGCCATTTGATCCAAGTGCTTATCCTGACCCTTATGGTGGTAATTGGTATTCTGCTCTGGCAAGCACCAACTTAGAACAAACTGCATATTGGCATTGCCCAGATTTATTTTTAGAATGGTATTATAATAGATACAGCACAGGGGAAGATTGGTCTTGGTATGTTGGACAATATAAGAAATTTGCTAGTGGCGGTTTTCTTCATGAATTTACTCACTCATTTTTACCAACAATTGGGCACCAAAATAGCTGTGACAATAATATTATGAATGGTAGTGGAAATGTGACTGATCATCCAAGGAATTCTTATTCTGGTTGCCAGGTAAGAGAAATCTATCGAGCCCTAATGGCAAAACACGTTAGAAAATATGTTACCTGCGAAGATGTCCTAGACAGTTCCCACGAACTCGTCATCGACTCCGACGAAGAATGGGATAATAACCTCCGGTTATACACCAACGTCCGAGTCAAATCCGAAGCGACTCTCACCGTAAGTTGCAGTCTCTTCTTACAACCTCAAGCTAAAATAACAGTAGAAAGAGGTGCCCGTTTGATCATTGCTGAAGATGCCTTTATTTCCAATGGTGGAGTATGTGAAGATGAACCTGCTTTTCTTTGGGATGGCGTTCATTTACATGGCAATGTCAATGTTCCTCACAAGTTGCAATATGCTTTTGATTGGTATAACATGACTGCCGATGACCATGGTATTGTATTGATGCATCCTAACTCGACCATTCAAGATGCGCAAACAGCTATAGACTGCTTAGCAGACGAAGAAGGTTTTACGAATAGTGATGTTTATATTCGTAAAGGAGGATATGTTAGAGCAAAGGGAGCTAATTTCATCGAGAATACCAAGGGCATTAATTTTACGTACTCTATTTATGATAATAGGAGTGAAGTTTTAGATTGTATTTTTGAAGGAGGAGATTATGGTATTGCCAATAGAAAAGCTGACGGTGTAAAAGTAAAAACTTGTGAATTTAATGACCAAGAAATCAATGGTATTTATGCAACAGATGCAGGGATGGAGGTTCATCAAAATGCCTTTAATAGAATCGATGAAGCGATTGCAATTAACAACCTTTTATTACTCAATGATCCTTTTACCGTCAGCCGCAATGAATTTGTTGGAAATGGAGTTGGAGTGAAAGCTTCTTTGGCCAGTAATTTATTGGTTGCGAATAATGATTTTTCCCTTGGAAAATTTGGCGTTTCTTTAATGGGGCAAGGTCAGGCAGTGATTCAGAATAATAAATTTTATGACTTAAGTGCAGGAGTTGATCTGCAATCTGCCGGCGAAGATTACATTCCGGTTGGCTGCAATACTTTTGAGATGTGTAGTACAGGAATGAATCCTTCTGGAAATAACATAGGACTTCAGTATGATCGCAATCAGAATTTAGATGGGGTAATCATTGATGCTTTTATTGAGTCGGATGGGGATGGGAATCCGGCGATGCTTAGGAATCAGGGGAGTGAGATTGAACCGAGGGTTAATGCCTTTTCGATCAGTCATACAAATCATTTGTTTACGAAGGATAATGCGAATGAGTTATTTAGATATTTTGTTGAAGCAGATAGCCCTGATGCTGTTTTTGTACCACAATGTTCTCAAGGAGATACGGATTGCGCTGATCCTTTCAATTTTGAATTAGAATTTGATCTCGCCACGGGACCAATTAGTTTTGAAATTTGTGGAGATATTGGAACGGTTTTTACTCCAGAACCCCCTAACCCTCCTTGTAATGGATGCGGTTTGAGTGAAGTCTTATTCTTCGGGGAAGGAGATAAAGCAGCTTTAGCTGCAGCGATCAATACTAAAATAGTATCAGGAACGATAGGTTTTACGGTAAAAGACGAAGATTTACAAAAAGATTTTAATGCTCTTTTACAGTATTATATATTTAACAAGGATTATGTTGGCTTAAGCAACTATCTCGAAAATTTTGGAGATTATTTTTTACCGATTCAACAAAGTATTTCGATGCACGAAAAAGAATACGTTTTGGCAGAAGAGCAATTGGATCAAATTCTTACTTATGCCGGATATGAGTCATTCGTTTTAGCTCAAAAAACTTATCTTCAATGGATTCAGGATCCTGCTTATCGTCCAGATTCAGAAGACTTAAATCTTTTGCATACTTATGCCAGTCAAGATAATCCAATGGCCGCTTTCTCTAGATCTATTTTAAGTCTATTGTATCAGGAAGTTTATTCCCCAAGTTTGCCTCTTATTTCTGGAATAGAAAGAAAAGGAAAAGTAGAAAAAAGCATTGCAATAGAGCATTGGGTTTATCCTAATCCTGTAGAAGAAAGCTTATTTATTGAGGGAGAAAAGATAGACTCAGGAAGTACTATACAGATAATAAATGCCTTAGGACAAGTAATTTGGACAAAGACGATTACTCAACCCAATGATATTATAATCAATACTACCAAATGGGGTAAAGGTATTTATTTTGTAGAATTGGTAAATACTCAGCAAGAAAGATACTTAGAGAAAGTGGTTAAACATTAAACATTTACCGAGGTGCTAGTAAAGCTTTACTAGCACCTCGGTATTTATCAAAATGCTACTAGAAAATGAAATATCTTCAAATCATATTTTTACTATTTATTGGGAATTTAGCATTTAGCCAGACTCCTGAACCTTATTTTCTCTATTTCTATGAATGGGGAGAAGGAGGGCAGACAAATTTATCTTTTAAGGTGGATCAGGTATCAAGTGTGGAAATCACTAAAGATGGTTATTTATTTGATTTAAGAGCTCTTTGTTTAAGTGGAAGAATTTGTCACCGTTATCAGAAAATTGATTTTGAAGGAAATGTACAATGGGAGTATGATTTTAACAATTTAGATACTTCTTTTATAGGAACTTCTGATGCTCAGGAAAACTGGGTAATTGATGATAAGTTTTATACTCTTTCAAGAGCCACTTTACAAGGAAATGAAAGACTATTGCAGTATGCTATTTTTGATGTTGATTCGGGAGAATTAGAAAAGCGAAAATTATATCTAGGGTCAGATCTTGGATTACGAGGTCTTGGATATTTCTATCCATATCAAGATTCTTTATTTATTTTTGGCCAGAGTCATGAAGTGGAAGAAGGTAGAGATGTCCCTGCATTTCGATTTATGAATAGAGCAGGAGAGATAGTGGGATCAGTTGACGCAAATAGTTATTTTGATGATAATAATACATTGACTACTCATTTTAAAGAAAATGCCACAGGAGATTTCAATATTATAACGGTACAACGAGATTATTTTTCTACTGAAGCAGGTTTTTTATACACAGGAACCTGTAGTTCTAATGGTCAGAAAAAAACTCATTTTGCAACAGGAGATCATACGGCAGGAGGTTATCCAAGAGAGGTAACTTTTGATAATGGCAATCGATTTTTAGTAGCAGGAATTGATACGCTTTGGGATGATTTATTCGAAGAATCTAATTTCTTTAAAACATACTACTTAAAACCCAACGGGGAAATCATTAAAGACTCTTTGTATCATTTTGGAGATACAACTTACTATATGACTGATGTGATGTTGTGTGAAAATGGAGATGCTTTAATTCTAGGAAATGCTAGAACGGATTTAATAATTACAGATGATGATGGTGCTATTTTTCTAATGCGAGTAAATCCACAAGGAGAAATTATTTGGCATAAAAAATATAGCCCATTTTTGTTTAGCCCAAGTAGTCGAAATTTTGTAAAAGCTATGCAAATCGAAGAAGACTGGGATAATGGTATTTTAATAGTAGGAAATGTAAGTCGTTTATTAGATCCAGTTACTGATGAAAGGGAACGTACTGGTTTCCTCCTAAAACTAGACCAAAATGGTTGCTACGGCGCCGACTGCAATGGCGGAAATATCCTCCTTTCCAACAAAGCTCCTATCCCAATCACCTTACTCCCCAAAGTAAATATCTACCCCAACCCTGCATCAGATTTCCTACAAATCACCACGACTTCTAAAGAAGAATACACTTGGCGATTATACAATTCCCAAGGCCAAATAATACAGCAAGATTTTCAAACTCAAAGAGATGCAACATCGATTAATACAGGACACCTTCATAATGGAACTTATTTTTTACAAATCCAATTTACCAATGGAGTAGTCAATAAACAGGTTTTGATATTGCGTTAAATCCAAGTCATTTTTTTTGAAGAAATACTTACTTTTAAAAAGAAAACAATTGCTTTTGAAAACTTTTACGACCCTCTCCTTCTTATTTTTTTCTCTGACGAGCTTCGCTCAATTCTGGGGCGTGGGTACGCAATGGAATTATACGGGAGATCCCATTGGTATTGGTTTCCCTAATACTTTAAAGATCATGAAGTTTACAAAAGATTCCATTATTGAGAATAAATCGGCGTATAAATTAGATGGTACCACTGGTTGTGGTTTTAAACCAGAATATCTTTTAGAAGATGGAAAACAGATGTATTATTATTTCGAAGGAGCCTTTCATCTGCTGTATGATTTCTCCTTAGTAGCAGGAGATACTTTAAAAATAGGAACGGCCTTTTCTGACGCATGGGAATACGATGGAATAGATAGCCTTTTCTTTTATATTGATTCGATTAGTTACCTTCCTTTTGACGGGGAGGACTTAATTGTGCAGCATACTCGTCGGGCGGGAGGTACGGATACTATGGGAGTCTATTTAGAAAATGCTTATGTAGATTTTTTCTCTCCGTGGATTGAGCATATTGGAGCGGAAAGTGGTCTTTTTCCTCATTATGGGCTTTGCGAAATCTATAGCGGACTCAGATGCTTTCAAACAGCCTCCGGTGAAATACTCAATTTCACCATCGCTGAAAGTTGTCTAATTAATTCCACGACCACTCTGGCGAACCTCGACATCAATATTTTCCCCAACCCAATCACCCACTCTTTTCAAATCGAAAATCCAAAAGGAACCAGATATGATCTCCGAATCTACGATCTCAATGGACGATTAGTAGATCAGTACCTACAACAACAATCGTCTAATCAGATTTACGATCAAATCCAGTGGCCAAGAGGGATGTATATTTTAGTAATCGAGAGAAGAGGAGAAAGAGCTTATCATAAAATGATGAAACTTGAATAGGTAAGAGATAAGCAGGGCCGTAACTCCAAGTTACCGCCCTGCTCCTTTTTTTACTGAAACCGCGCATAAATCCCCAACAATTGAGGATCTTTTTCCTGTGCTACAATCCCATCTACCAAACTTTTCACCTCCCCTGCTTTTTCTGTATTGCCTTTCTCCGCCAAATTATTGCTCAAATCAAAAAGGGCTTTGGTCGCTGAAAATCGCTTCCAACCAGAAATGGAACTATCTTTACCCAGTTGACTTAAGAACTTTAGGCTACTCGCCATTTGATTTTCATCTGTTACTTCTTTGAGCACTTGAAAATAATTATCGAAATAATTGAAGGATGCAAAACCATCTACCTTGTCGGCATTTTTTTCAAAAAAGCTTAGAAATTTGGGATCTCCTACCTGGCCATATACTTTAGTCAAAGCAGTTAGAATGGCAGGGTTTTCTTCTTCTTGTAATTTTTCGGCGATATCCATCGCTGATTTGGAATCTACTTTAGCTAAAGCACTTAGAGCTGCGGACATTCCCCGGTAAGTAGGATCAGAATCAAAGGCTTTTTTTAGCATTGGAGCATATTGTGCACCACCTACTTCTCCAATGATTTCCAAAGCACCAGCTCTTACTTCCGAACGAGGATCTTTTTCTGCCAAAGCAGCAATTTTACCAATAGTCCCTTGGTCTTCAAAGTTGTCAATTAAGCCAATGGCTTTTCGGCGAAGGCCCCAAAACTTATCATCCAAAGCGGCCTTGAAAACTTTCTTAGCCTCCGGACTCTTACTACCTTCCAAACCATCAAGGGCTTCCCAACGATCAAGGTATTTTGAACCATTATAATATTGAAAAATTAATTCTGATTCTTGCTTATTATCTCGCTTGATTCCCAATAAAGCTTTGTCGGTGTCAACATTGATCAGCCTTGGTTTTTGGGCAGCATCGAAAGTAAAAGTTTGTCGACGTTGGTTGATACGGATGTCGTGGTGGACGGGGGCTTGTTCGCCAATAAAAACATCCACGCCCATAGGTAAGGTGAAAATAGCGGGATTTACTTTTGGGTCTTGCATTTGCACAATAGTCACACTGGCTTTTTTTGCATTGGGATCATAGTCGTAACTGATATCCAATTCAGGATGTCCTGCGCTGAGGTACCACTGATCAAAAAACCATTTGAGGTCTTCTCCCACAGTATCCTCAAAGGCCATTCGCAATTCATCAACTTCAACGGCGGAGTAGGCATTATCATTGAGGTATTTTCGAAGGGCTGCAAAAAAGGCTTCGTCCCCCAAATAAGATCGCAACATATGTAAAACAGCGCCTCCTTTATTATAACTGTGCGCATCAAACATATCTTCTCTGTCATCATAAGCATAATGGATCAATGGGTGCACACCACTAAAACCAGTAGATTGAATATATCCATTGATATCTCCACGTAGCAATTGACCAGCTTGGTCGACACCGTACTTGTGTTCGGTCCAGAGGTATTCGCTGTAGTTGGCAAAACCTTCATTGAGGGTAAGGTTGGCCCAACTTTCACAAGTCACCAAATCTCCAAACCAATGGTGAAACAGTTCGTGAGCAACGATGCGGTCATTGCCATTGTCGATTAATTCTCGTGTACTTTTTTGCACAAAATCTCCAAAAATGACCCCCGTGGTATTTTCCATAGCACCAGAGACAAAATCTCTAACGACCACTTGACTGTATTTGGGCCAGGGAAAATCAACTTCCAGTAAATCAGAAAAGAATTGCAACATCTCCGGGGTATGGGCGAAGATGGCCTTGGCATCTTTTTTATACTCCGGCTCAACATAATATTCAATTAACTTGCCTTTCCACTTTTCCGTTACTACGGCAAAATCTCCTACTGCAATCATAAACAAATAGGGAGCATGTGCTTTTTCCATTTTCCAATAATCGGTACGAGTACCATCCGTATTCTTTTTGGAAGAAATCAAATCACCATTAGAAAGTGTTTTGAATTGGTCTTGAACCGTGAGGTACATTTCCTGAGTACATCTCTCGTTGGGTTTGTCTATGGTAGGAAACCAGCGCGAATTATTTTCCGTTTCTCCTTGCGTCCAAATTTGCATAGGCTTATTAGGATTGCTATTGTCGTGATTGACAAAAAACAAGCCTTGGTCAGAAGTGATCGCTTGGCTACCTCCTTGATCGCCACGTGTTGGATGCGCAACATAGTCAATAAAGATTTCGAAT
>CAYQRA010000009.1:0-28176 GCA_964419315.1 uncultured Saprospiraceae bacterium
ATAAGTTTCTTAAAAATCGGTGCAAAGATACGTTTTTTACTTACGATTTAAAATAGTAGGTGAATAAATTTGCAGGTATTTTAGGCTTTTTAACGCTTAAATCCTCAAAAAGTGCTTTCTTCTAAAAATACCGAACTTTAGGCGCTCAAAGCTTGTCTAAGATCAATTTTTACCAATGTCAAAAATATCCATCCTTCTTCCTGTTTATAATACAGCTGCATTTCTCCAAGAATGCCTAGATTCTATCTTGGCGCAAAGCGAACAAAACTGGGAATTACTAGCCATCGACAATGATTCTACGGATGAGAGCTATGCTATTCTAAAAAAATACGCCCAAAAAGATCCTCGCATCCGCGTATTCCAAAACAAACCCAATAGCATCATCACGGCATTGCGCAAAGCACTCCAAGAAAGCCGAGGACAATGGATTACCCGAATGGATGCAGACGATCGGATGGCTCCCCAAAAGTTAGAACGGATGTTAAAAGCACTAAAAGAAAAAGGGCGGGGTTATTTGGCGATAGGATTTGTAGAATACTTTTCCGCCGGAACATTAGGAGAGGGCTATCGGTCTTATGCGCAGTGGTTGAATAAGCTGACCAAAGAAAATAGAAATTTTGAGGATCGTTATAAAGAATGTGTGGTTCCTTCCCCTTGTTGGATGTGTCATAGAGATGATCTGCTTGCTTGTGGTGCTTTTGATTCGGATCGCTACCCAGAGGATTATGATTTGACTTTTCGCTTTTATAAAGGGGGCTTGAAAATAATCGGGGTAAAAGAAATTTTACATTATTGGCGAGATTATCAGACGCGAAGTTCTCGCACCAGCGAGCATTATTCTGACAATCGCTTTTTGGAATTGAAGGTGGATTATTTTTTAGCATTGGATCATCAAAAGGAAAAACCCTTAGCAATTTGGGGCGCCGGAAAAAAAGGAAAACGGATGGCACAATTGCTCCTCCAAAAAAACATCCCTTTTCATTGGCTGACGGATAATGCGGCCAAGATTGGACACTTGATCTACGGGCAAGAAGTTTTACATTTTTTAAAAATAAATACCTTGGTGACTCCGCAGATCCTCATCAGCGTCGCTGCTCCGGATGGACAGCGGGAGATTGTGGATTTTTTGGAGAAGGGGAATTATGCTCCGGAGGATTGCTTTTGGTTTTGTTAAAAACAGTTATTCGAATTTAAGATGCAATATTTCTGTGTACTATGCCAATCAATGCTTGAGTTAGCCTCCATCGCAGGTTGGAATATTGAATATTAATTAAATGAATATTCAATATTCAATATTCCGCCCCAGCTTTACCCTTTCACCTCCTCTTCTTTTCTATTCATCACTTCCTCCTGATGATTGATCGACTCTTGGTGAATCGCACTCAATACCGCCGCCAGAAAACCTTTACTCAATCCAAGGTCTGCTCCTTTTTTCGCCGCCTCTTCTAAAATTTCCGACCATCGACTAGGTTGTAAAATTGAAATATTATTGGCTTTTTTATACTCTCCGATCTTATCCGAAATTTTCATTCGATTCCCCAAAAGCATCAAGAGTTCATCATCCAAAGTGTCAATCTGTTGACGCAGATCTTCGATCGGCTCCAAGAAATCTGGATTGTCCGTCGTCTTATCTCTGATCGTCAAAGCATCAATTAATTCTTTGTAAACAATGGGCGTGATCTGCTGCTTCGCATCACTCCAAGCTTCATCCGGATTAGGATGTGTTTCGGTCATCAATCCATCAAAATTGAGATCCATTCCTTTCTGAGCAATCTCTGCCAACATGTGCCGGTTGCCACAGATGTGGCTGTTGTCACAAATAAAAGTTAGCCCAGGCATTTGTCGCATGAGTTCAATGGGGATGTTCCAATGCGGCTCATTGCGGTAGCGGGTACTGCGGTGACCAGAAAATCCACGGTGAATAACGCCAATGCGATCAATCCCTGCTTTATAAATTCTTTCGATAGCCCCCATCCAAAGACTAAGGTCTGGGTTGATCGGGTTTTTTATCAAAACCGGAATATCTACTCCATCCAAAGCATCCGCAATTTCTTGAACAGCAAAAGGATTGACGGTCGTCCGTGCCCCAATCCAAAGTACATCTACTTTATATTTTAGTGCTTCGAATACATGTTCCCGATTGGCAACTTCGGTGGTAACTTTCAGTCCAGTTTCTTCTTTTACTTTTCTCAGCCATTTCAAACCTTCCGTGCCTACTCCTTCAAATGAATTGGGTCGAGTACGGGGTTTCCAAATTCCGGCGCGGTACAAATCAATGCCTTGCTTAGACAATGCATGAGCCGTTTGCAATACTTGTTCTTCTGTTTCTGCACTACAAGGTCCGGCGATTTGTATCGGACGTTCTAGCGGCTGGTCGAGGATTGGACGAAATTTCATTAGAATTGTTTTTTTGAAAGTTATTTAAGTATTTTTTTAATCTGATTAGATTGTTCTATCAACTGGTAAAAAGTTTTAAAATCTTTCTTGATCAAAAGACTGCGAAAGCGTGCTAAAGTATTGATGTGTTCATCAAGAACATCGAGGACATTATCGCGATTTTGTTCAAAAATTGGCACCCACATATCTGGTGAGCTTTTGGCCAATCGAACGGTAGAACCAAATCCACCACTTGCCAATTCAAAGATTCGATTTTCATCTTCTTCTTTTTTCAAAACCGTCAAGGCCAAGGCGAAAGAACTGATGTGCGACATGTGTGAAACATAAGCAGAATGAACATCATGGTCGGCACCTTCGCGATATACGATATTCATCTCCATCGCCTCAAAAAGTAAGTGCACCAATTTAACCGCATCAGGACTGCTTTCTTCGGTATCACAAAAGACACAGCACTTATTTGCAAACAAGTTAGGGATCGCCGCTTCGGGGCCAGAAAACTCGGTTCCAGCCATCGGATGAGTTGCTACATAACGGCTTCGCTGTGGATGATTTTTGACCAACTCCAAGATATTAGCCTTGGTAGATCCTACATCTATAACCACTTGCGAAGTCACCAAATCTAAAACCTGTGGCAATACTTTTTGAATCGCATTTACAGGAATCGCCAAAATAATGACGGCTGATTTTTGAATCGCTTCTTCTAAAGGCGCAGCTTCGTCTATCAATCGACGGCGCAAAGCTTTATCGAGGTTTTCGGTGCTTTTATCTACTCCGATGATGTGATTGGCAAAACCACTTTCCTTGAGGCTAATCCCCATCGATCCTCCGATCAATCCAATGCCTATTATCGTAACATTCATTATCTTTCTTTTTGTAATATTATCTTTTCTATTCGCGCCATCGCTTTTTGTAAAATGGCAATATCGCTACAAAGAGAAATTCGTAAATACTGATCTCCTTGGGAACCAAAAATTCCACCGGGCGTAATAAAAACTTTGGCCTCTTCCAAGAGATGATCGGAGAGTGCAAAAGCATCCTTCCAATCGGTCGGTATTTTGGCCCAAACAAACATCCCTGGCTGCCCACTTTGGTATTTACAGTTCAATAAATCCATCAATTGATAAGCAATGATTCTACGCTTGTGGTAAACCGCATTTAGTTTTTCATACCAATCCTCTCCTTGTTTTAAGGCTTCCACTGCGGCCATTTGCAATGGCAAAAACATCCCAGAATCCATATTACTTTTGAAGCGTAAAACATACTGTAAGTATTCGGCATCACCGGCCAACATCCCTATTCTCCATCCTGCCATATTATGGGATTTACTCAAAGAATTTAATTCTAAGGCAACCTCTTTTGCTCCATCTACAGAAAGCAAACTCAACTGCTGATCATTCAAAATAAAACTATAAGGATTGTCATTGACGACTAAGATTTCCTGTTCTTTGGCAAAGGCAATTAGTTTTTCAAAAAATGCTTTTGAAGCAGGAGCGCCGGTCGGCATATGTGGATAATTGACCCACATGATTTTTACTTTACGCAAGTCTAGTTGAGCCAAAGCGGTGAGATCTGGTAGCCAGCCGTTGGCTTCACTCAAGGCATATTCGATGATCTCTGCGCCGGCCAATTGGGCGGTAGCGCGGTAGGCTGGATAGCCTGGATTTGGCACCAGCACTTGGTCGCCTGGATCTAGAAAACTCATGGTGATGTGCATGATGCCTTCTTTTGATCCGATGAGTGGTAATACCTCTTTTTCAGGATTTAATTTTACGGCAAAAAAACGAGCATACCAATCGGCAAAAGCTTTTCGCAGAAGCGGCAAACCAATGTAACTTTGATAGCCATGTTGCTTTGGGTTTTGGCTTTCGATTCCTAGTTGCTGAATCGCAGCAGTAGCCGGAGCTTGATCAGGATTTCCAATCCCCAAATTGAGTACTTCATGGCCAGCAGCTTTCATCGCGGCAATCTCTTTCAACTTACGAGAGAAATAATATTCTTCCGTTACGGCAACTCTTTTGGCGGGTCTAACTTTCATGGTAAGCGCCTTTTTTATAGGTTCCTAAAACTTTTAAATCTACGGTTACTTTTCTTAGCGCTTCTATCGTTTGAGCAAACAAACCTGTTTCTGTCAAAGTAAAATCAATGAAAAATCGGTAGTGCCATTCTTGCCCAATAATGGGCATGGATTGAATTTTAGTCATGTTTGCTCCATGCTCTAATAAAGTGCCCAATACCTGATGTAGGCTTCCGGGTTGATGAGCAGTGGTTAGACAGATAGATACTTTTCCGGCGGAGGGATGTAGACTTGGTTTTCCATTATCCAAGACCAAAAATCGGGTGTAATTTTTTTTATTGGTTTCGATGCCCGGTGCCAGAATTTCTAATTCATATTTACTGGCGGCAAGACTACTTGCGATGGCTCCAATTCCTGTTTGTTCCTGCTCTCTAATCTTGCGAGCACTAAGAGCGGTATCGGTACTTTCGATTAATTTGATGTGGGGAAACTGACGAAAAAACTGGCGGCATTGCGCTATGGCCATTGGGTGGGAATGCACCTCTTTGATATCCTCAATGCTCTGTCCCGGAATGGCCATCAATTGATGGCGAATGCGTAAGTAAATTTCTCCTGTAATGTTTAATTCAGATTCATCCAACAGGTGGTAATTATACATCAAGCTTCCAGCTATACTATTTTCAATGGCCATCATTCCTCGATCACTATCTTGGCCCGCCTCTACACTCTTCACCAATTCTTCGAAGGTATCGATAGGAACAATATCCACTTTTTTTGGTTCGTGGTAATTGCGTGCCGCAATTTCGTGAAAAGCTCCCGGATAGCCTTGAATGGCGATGCGAGCTTGTGCTGTAGAAGAAGTAGTATTTTGCATTTTAGCTTTTTTATTAGATCAAAAAAAGAGGGTCTTCGGTGAAGACCCTCTTTTGCTCCTATTTTAAGGCAAGCAACATAAAAGTCTTCTTTACGGTGTATCGTAAAAAAAGAAGAAACAGAAATAATAGTAATAATCGTTTGTCTTAAACATTCTTCAAATTGGGTTAGAGCGTATTTAAAATTTATTTTAAGTTGAAAAAATTTTAAATATGCTCTTAGGTCTACGAAACAAAAAAGGAGCCCCGAGGAGCTCCTTTTTATATTTTTAATCTTTCAACAGATTCTATAGCAGCTCCTTATTTACGGTGATCCATAAAATAAAAGCTAAAATAAAAGAATGAATTGTTGAATGAGTTATTAGTCATATGTGGTGCTAGGCCTTTGTTTAAATGACCTGTTACAAACGTAAGGGGATTTTATATTGAAAGCAAGTTTATTGATTCTTTTTTATAAAATAATCCCAAAGATTGCATTTATCCCAAGTAAAGTGTTCTTTTTTTAAAAATACTGTAAAGTAGACTGGCACTATAATTACAAAACCCTTAATTTTGTCATTCTTTTTAAAACTTGCTTACTGTTATTATATAAAGTTAAAAACTAATAATTAGCCCAGACCCCTAAAATTTTAATATGGCCGACCTTCAGATGACCCAAGGATCCAATCGAAGCCAAAAGTTGAGCTTATCTCCAATTCGCAAATTGGTTCCTTATGCTGATGCTGCAAAAGCCAGAGGCATCAAAGTCCATTATTTAAATATTGGACAACCCGATATACCAACGCCATCGGAGGCTATTCTAAAACTAAAAGAAACGCCCATCGATATCTTAAAGTATAGTCCTTCTTTAGGGGTAAGTTCCTATCGCAAGAAACTACCGAAGTACTTTAAACGCTTTGGTATTCAGGTGGAGCCGGAGGATATTATGATTACCACTGGCGCCTCAGAAGCGATCTTCCTCTGCTTAATGGCCATCATGGATATTGGAGATGAGTTGATCGTACCCGAACCGTTCTATGCCAATTATTCAGGATTTGCAGCGATGGCTGGTGTAAAAATAGTACCCGTCACTTCTTCTATTGAAAATCATTTTGCCCTTCCTCCTGTTGAGGCCATCGAGGAAAAAATCACTGAAAAAACCAAAGCCATTTTACTTTGCAATCCTAATAACCCAACAGGCTATGTCTATCCTCGATCGGTTTTAGAGGACTTGTCCAATATTGTCAAAGCCAAAGGACTTTACCTGATTATCGATGAAGTCTATCGAGAATTTGTGTATACCAATAGGCCTTTTTGTTCTGGCTTGGCAATCGCTGGGATGGAACAAGAAATCGTGATTATTGATTCTATTTCGAAGCGCTATAGTGCCTGCGGAGCAAGAGTGGGAAGTATCATTACTAGGAACCACCACTTACTAGAAGCCCTTTTAAAATATGCTCAATTTCGATTGAGTTCTCCTGGCTTGGGACAGATTTTGGCAGAAGCTGCTATTGACTTGGCTCCTACTTATTTAGAAGAAGTAAAATCAGAATACGATCTGCGTCGCCAACACCTTTTTGCTCGTTTGAGTGCGATCCCAAAAGTGATCTGCTATTTGCCGGAAGGCGCTTTTTATCTTTTTGCTCAACTACCCATTGATAATGCGGATCGTTTTTGCCAATGGCTCTTAGAATCCTTTTCGCACGAAGGTCAAACCTTGATGCTTTCGCCGGGTGCCGGATTTTATGCAAGTCCCGGATTAGGAGAAAAAGAGATTCGCATTGCCTATGTGCTCAATACACAAGATTTAGATGCCGCAATGGATTGCTTGGAAGTTGCTTTGGAAAAATATCCTGGGCGGCAATAAGCCAAGCCCTTCAAAGTGATTTTTCTAAACTTGTTTCCGAAAAGTCCATATCGCCATTCGATACAAAACAAGTCCTATTTTTTGTTATCCTCAGAACAGGAAATCAGGCGCTCTATTTGTAATAGGAAAAAAATTCAAAAAAAACGGAAGATTTTAAAGAATCCAAACAGCTTTGGTGATGTAATTGCGTTAGTATAATACGGCTACTTCTTTTGAGGCACAATCTTCTAATGCCTAGTGGCTATTTTAAATATTAGGTTCTCTGACAAATCCCGTGTGTGAGTCAACCAAAAAGAAGAACAAACGCTTAACTAGGCAAGCTTGTCACAGGTCCTACGGTCGCTTTTTTATTCTTCTTTTTGATTGACCACAGGATTTGTCCAAGAACGAAATATTAAAACTAAAACACTATTCAAAACCACTAATGACACTAAATCCTAAAACAAGCAATACCCAATTTGGCCTAGTTCTTTCTGGTGGAGGTACTCGAGGGATGGCGCATATTGGCGCGATTAAGGCCATGGAAGAATACGGCATTCGACCTAGCCATATTGCCGGAACGAGTTCTGGGGCAGTCGTTGGTGCATTTTATGCCGCGGGCTATTCCAGTGAAGAGATGTTGGACTTTTTTAAAAAAACACCTTTCTTTAGTTTCAGCAATTATACTTTTTGGAAGCCGGGTTTTTTAGATTCCGATAAATTTTATTCCGTTTTCAGAGCCTACTTCCCAGAAGATAGTTTTGAGGCTTTAAACAAAAAGCTATTTATTCCGGCCACCGATATTATCCATGGAAAGTCTAAAGTGTTTAGCTCTGGCCAACTCCTAAAACCTATGATCGCCTCAGCGGCGGTGCCGGGCGTATTGTCTCCTTTGGAGATTGACGGGGTGCTTTATTCTGATGGAGGAGTACTCAATAATTTTCCTATCGAGCCTTTACAAGCTCATTGCGATAAAATCATTGGCATCTACCTGAGTCCCATTCAGAAGATCAATGCATCGGATATCAGAACTTCCTATCGAGTCATGGAACGGGCGTATCATTTGGCGACCGCCAAAGATTCGATACAAAAATTTCCATTGTTTGATAAAATTATCTGTCCAGAAGAATTGTATCCATACGGGACTTTTGATATGTATAGCTTGGATACTATTTTTCAGATTGGTTATGAAACGGCGAAGCGAGAATTAAAGGAATTGGTTTTGGGTTAAAAACACTAGCCACCAGAAAAAGTCAAGTATTTTTTCCTCGCAAAAACTTTTCTCGAATCACCTCTTCCACCGGTCGGTTTTGAATTTTACACTCCAACCAAGAAATAAAATCGAGGTATAGAAAAGACCGACTTTCGTAGGGGTGAGTCGCCAAAGGCTCGAGTCGATCTTTGAGTTGCACAAAAGCTGCTTCCAAATTTTCATTGGTGCTATTGAGCGAGCGGCGGAGAAATTGTAAGATTTCTTGTTGCACTAAATTAAGATTTTCCATCTTAGTCAAAAAGCGATAAACAGATCTCACCAAGTATTCTAATAAATTAAAATGTCCTAACTCATAATGGACGATCAAATTTAGTAGCCGTGCAAAACATTGGATATCACCACGTAGACTTCCCGCTTTAAAATTGATGATGCGATTGAGGTATTCAATCGCAGTATTATTATCTCCACTTCCAAAATATAGACAAGCCAATTTATAATAAAAAACCAGTACTCGATGCGAATCTAGGTGTTGTTGGAAAGAATGCAATTTTCGGTCAATCTCTGGGGCATATTTGACCCCTTCACTAAAAGTACCTTCGATAAAATGTTTATTGATCATTCCCGTGTAGTAAAACAAGAAGGAAAAGGTCTCGGTGTTTTTACTAAAATATTTATGGTATTGTTGATCAAAATCATAAAACTGCCGTAAGGTTTCAGACATTCGATCATAGGAACGGGTATAAAACAAAGAAGCCAACAAATTATTCAGACCCCGCAAATAGAGGTCGGGGTCCTTTCTCAACATAGCGGGATATTCTTGAAAAAGGAGTACCCACTTTTGAGCATATTTAAAACACTGGGTAAAGTTTTGTAAAATATAATGGTACCAAACGTAGGATTGGTAGTAATAGATCTTTTCGAAAAAAGTCAGCCGGTTTGGATCGACCTTAGGGAGATTGGTTTCAAAGAAAACTTTCACCATCTCAAAGTCTTTTTTGTGTCGAGCATGTCCCATTTCAATATACAGGCCATATAAGCGAAGCGCCAAATTAGACAGGCGAGAAGTAGAGCCAATGATTTTATTTCGCAAATCCGCTTCCGTTGCCAATTGATCCGCTCGGTTTTCAATACTCCGAGTAATATGCCGAGACTCAATCAATTTTTCAAATTCAATGATCTCCAATTCCAAGACATCCTGATGAGATTCATTCGCAAGGTTTTTCACCTTATCTAATACTTTCAAACTTTGTAAGTAAAGCCCTTTATTATAAAGAATCCTCGCAAAGTCAATCTGCTCTCGAATCTGAAGATCGATATTCTTTTGCGTCTCAATCAAACGAAGACTCGTCAATAATTGCTTGTACAAATGCCGCTTCAAATTCGATAGCTGCTGGCGCTTGATACTGGGGATTCGCTTAAAGATGATCTCCTCCTCATATTCCTTTTGCTTGTCCAACACATCAAACAATTGTACAAACAAAACCTTATCTCCTCCTGAGCCTCGATTGACATACATCCGAAAGTTGCGCTTCTCCGATTTTGAGAGCGTTTTAATCAAATGAAATAAGGGTGCAGAATTATGGTTGGACATTGTAAAAGCCTATTCTCTAAATTGTTGTCTATCAAAAACTTAAGTCTCCCAATAGCTCATTGGATATCGGTGGAATACAAAAAGCTGATTCTCTTCCTCTCAACAGAAACAATAATTTTGAGTTAAAGAGATAATAGAAATTATATCTCAATATTAATAAAATTAATTTAACTCGTCATTGATAATGTCAGGAACTGCTAAAACCCTTTTTGATAAGATATGGGATCACCACATAATAAGCCAACGGGAAGGCTATCCTGATGTCCTTTATATCGATCGGCATTTTATCCACGAAGTCACCTCTCCACAAGCCTTTGATGGCTTGCGCAAAAGAGGGATTCCGGTAGCTCGGCCCAAACAAACCATCGCTACCGCGGATCATAATGTCCCCACCAAAAATCAACACCTACCTATCGTAGAAGAACTTTCTCGCTTACAAGTAGACACGCTACAAAAAAATTGTAAAGAGTTTGGTTTAGAACTCTATGGACTTGGCCATCAAAAACAAGGAATTGTACATGTGATTGGCCCAGAGTTGGGCATCAGCTTACCGGGTATGACGATGGTCTGTGGCGATAGCCATACTTCTACGCATGGTGCTTTAGGCGCTATCGCCTTTGGAATTGGGACGAGTGAGGTAGAACAGGTTTTGGCAACTCAAAGCCTACTAGGCATTAGACCCAAAACCATGAAAATTGAAATCAATGGCACCTTGGGCAAAGGCGTATTATCCAAAGACATTATCCTCTATATCATTGCTCAAATTTCCACCTCTGGCGCGACGGGCTATTTTGTAGAATACGGTGGTTCGGCCATCCGTGCTTTATCTATGGAGGCTCGAATGACCATTTGTAATATGAGTATCGAAATGGGTGCGCGTGGCGGCTTGATTGCTCCCGACCAAACCACTTTCGATTATATCCAAGGGAAAGAATTTGCCCCGAAAGGCGAAGCATGGGAACAAGCTTTGGCTTGGTGGAAAACACTTCCTACAGATGAAGCAGCTACTTATGATCGCACCTATAGCTTCGACGCAGCAGATATTGAACCTATGATCACCTATGGCACCAATCCCGGAATGGGCATTGGCATCCAACAATCTATTCCTAAGCCAAGCAATGGCGAAGCGGCAGAATTAGAAAAAGCTTTACAATACATGGGGCTAGAAGGTAAACAGTCTTTACTCGGCAAAAAAATCGATTATGTTTTTATTGGTTCTTGTACCAATTCTAGAATTGAAGATTTGCGTTTGGTGGCGGATTTTGTAAAAGGCAAAAAGAAAGCTGATGGAATCAATGTCTGGATTGTTCCGGGTTCTCAACAAGTAGAACAACAAGCGAAGCAAGAAGGGCTAGATAAAATTTTTACTGCCGCAGGTTTTGATTTGCGACAAGCCGGATGTTCTGCTTGTCTGGCGATGAATGAAGACAAGGTGCCCGCTGGAAAATATTGTGTCTCGACTTCTAATAGAAATTTTGAAGGCCGTCAAGGCCCTGGTTCTAGAACCTTTCTGGCTAGTCCGCTTACGGCAGCGGTGGCAGCGATCACTGGTGAAATCACCGACGTAAGAACTTATTTATCCTAAACCTGAGTACCCTTGATATGAAATTCACAAATCTCACTTCCACTGCTGTTCCACTTCCAATGGAAAATGTAGATACCGATCAGATCATTCCTGCGCGCTATCTAAAAGCAACGACCCGAGCGGGTTTTGGAGAAAATCTTTTCCGCGATTGGCGCTATGATGCTCAAGGAAATGTGATTGCTGATTTTGTACTCAACAATCCTATTTATCCTGGAAAAATTTTAGTGGCTGGTAAAAATTTTGGTTGTGGTTCGAGTCGAGAACATGCCGCTTGGGCATTGGTAGATTATGGCTTTCGAGTAGTTATCTCTAGTTTCTTTGCAGATATTTTTCAAAACAATGCATTGAATAATAAGCTTTTGCCCATCAAAGTAAGCGACGATTTCCTCGCAGCGCTTTTCAACAAAATCGAACAAGACCCGCAAACAAAATTAGCTGTAGATCTTCCGAGCCAAGAACTAAAAGTGGAAGGTTCTGATCTATCTACTTCTTTTGAAATCAATCCTTATAAAAAAGATTGCCTGCTTAATGGCTACGATGATATTGATTATCTACTAAGCCAACAAGAACAAACAATGACTTTCGAAAAAAATAAAATTTATTCTTTCTAGGCAATGCCTAAAATAATCCCTGAACAAAACAATCATGCAAAGGAAAAAAATAACAATCCTCGCTGGTGATGGTATCGGCCCCGAAGTGACCTATTGGGCACAAAAGGTTTTACAGATGATTGCTAAAGGTTTTCATCATTCTTTCCGTTTCGAGCAGGCTTTACTCGGACATGCCGCAATCACTGCTACGGGACAACCATTACCCGAAGAAACCATCGAAGCTTGTAAAAATTCAGATGCCGTTTTATTAGGTGCTGTTGGTGATCCTCTTTATGATAATGATCCAAGTATTAAGATACGTCCAGAGCAAGGGCTTTTAGCTTTGCGCAAAACTTTAGGCCTTTACTGTAATCTCCGACCGATCAAAATATTTGATGAACTCGTACATGCTTCTAGCTTAAAACCAGAAATTCTAAAAGGTGCCGATATCCTTTTTTTCCGAGAATTGACAGGAGGTATTTATTTTGGAAAACGATCTCGTAGCGAGGATGGTAGTCACGCAATGGACACCATGTCTTATAGTAAAAAAGAAATACAAAGGATTGCACGCAAAGCTTTTATCGCTGCGGGCAAACGCCGAGGAATTCTACATTCTATAGACAAGGCCAATGTTTTGGATTCGTCCAAGTTATGGAGAGAAACAGTACAAGAGATGGCTGCTGAATTTCCAAAAGTGCAACTGACTCATATGTATGTCGACAATGCAGCGATGCAACTCATTCGAGATCCAAAGCAGTTTGATGTTGTCCTTACCGGAAATATGTTTGGAGACATCTTAACCGATGAAGCTTCGCAAATAACGGGTTCTCTCGGAATGTTGCCTTCTGCCTCCATCGGCAATCAATGGGGTTTGTTTGAACCGATTCATGGTTCTGCTCCAGACATTGCAGGAAAAAACATTGCCAATCCATTGGCGACTATTTTATCCGCAGCCATGATGCTCGAATTTGCTTTTGACATGAAAGAAGAAAGTCAGGTCGTCATCAAGACCGTATCTGATGTGCTAAAAGCAGGTTATCGCACTGCAGACATTGCCTCCAAGGATACTCCGATCAATATGATTTTGGGTACTCAGGAAATTGGAGAACAAGTTATGGAAGACTTGGAATTAAAATTATTTCAATCCGTAGTTATTTAAATTAATTAAATCAGCCTTTCGGCTTGACCATAAAATTAAAACACGAGACTAAGTACGTGAACCTATTAAGTCTCTGTTTATAAAATCGATATTATGAGCGAAAAAATTCACATCTTCGATACCACTTTGAGAGACGGAGAACAAGTACCTGGATGCCAATTGGATACTTCAGAAAAAGTAATTATTGCCCAGCAATTAGAGTTACTTGGGGTAGATGTTATTGAAGCAGGTTTTCCAATATCTAGCCCTGGCGATTTCCGTTCAGTAGTAGAAATCTCTAAGGCGGTTACCAATCCAATCATCTGCGCCCTCACTCGTTCGGTGCAAAAAGATATTGACGTAGCTGCCGAGGCGTTGAAGTATGCCAAGCGCGGTAGAATTCACACGGGAATTGGCGTCTCTGATTATCATGTCAAATACAAATTCAATGCTACCCGGGAAGAGATTATTGAGCGAGCGGTAGCCGCCGTAAAGTACGCCAGAAACTACATTGATGATGTAGAATTTTTTGCAGAAGATGCTGGTCGAGCAGACAATGTCTACCTCGCACAGGTGGTCGAAGCCGTCATTGCAGCGGGTGCTACGGTTGTTAATATTCCTGACACTACTGGCTATTGCTTGCCGGCAGATTATGGCGAAAAAATTCGTTTCCTAAAAGAAAATGTTTCCAATATTGACCAAGCGATCATTAGTGTTCATTGCCATAATGATCTGGGAATGGCGACTGCCAATACCATTTCGGGAATCCAGAATGGTGCGCGACAGGTGGAGGTTACGATGAATGGTATAGGAGAGCGCGCGGGCAATACTTCTTTGGAAGAAGTGGCCATGATTTTGAAGACACACGCAATGCCTTTTCACACCGATATTCAAAGCAATAAAATTTATCACCTCAGCCAAATGGTTTCTAGGATGATGAATATGCCGATCCAACCCAATAAGGCTATCGTTGGACGCAATGCTTATGCCCATTCCTCTGGAATACACCAAGATGGCTTTTTGAAAAATCGAGAAAACTATGAGATCATTGCACCAGAAGATGTTGGGTTTCCAGATTCTTCGATTATCCTAACGGCACGAAGTGGTAAAGCCGCTTTGCGACATCACTTGGAACGCTTGGGTTATTATCCAGAGCAAAAAGCCTTGATCAATGTTTATGAACGCTTTTTGGTGATGGCGGATGCCAAGAAAGATGTTTGTGATGAAGATTTGATCGAATTGATGGAAGGAACAGAGCAAGAATTGGCGATTGATATTTTGCATGTGCAAGTTGTCTGCGGACAACCTATTCATGCGGTCGCAACAGTAGAATTATTGTACAACGGAGAGTCGATTCGCGAAAGTGCTACAGGCAATGGCCCGATCAATGCCATCATCAAAGCGATAGATAAAATCATCAATGAAGAAATTGGCTTTGAAGAATTTTTGGTTCAATCTATGTCGAAAGGAAGTGACGATACCGGTAGGATTCAAGTCGCCCTTAGTCATGATGGAAAAAATTATCAAGGTTTTGGAGCAGACGAAGATGTCGTGATGGGATCGGTAAAAGCCTATGTCAATGCTTTGAATAAAATACCTGCCTTAAAATTAAAAAGAAAGAAACAAACGGCTCGTGCTTAGGGAGCCTTTGAAGAATTTTGTTTTTGTATATTACCTAAATGTGAATGCTTGATATAAAAGCTGGAGTCTTTGACTCTGGCTTTTATTTTTGGGTGAAGTTGTATAAAAATCTAAACCTTCTTAGGTTCATTTTTATTTCCTGCAATCCACTTAAAGACCATCTGTTTATTTATTATTTCTATTTTTTTTAGAAAATTTATGGAATTCGACTCTAGAATGCGTCTATGTGTTGATTTTATTTTTCCAGAACCTCCGGAAATTTGTAGAAAAATAAATCTTGGTCTGCATTTGCGGTTAAAAGCCCAAAGGAGCAATGGCGAAGCTTTGCCATGATAAAAACTTTTGGGCTGGATACTGGCGGCGGCGGCTAGGGTTGGGGCCCTCCCTCTTTGGGGCTTCTATACCATTTCTCAAATCATTATTTTATTTTCTACCTTTCGACTCCTAATTTCAACTTAGTATACTCTTGCTCTTATAAAAATATTAGGATAGTCTATAGACCAACAAAAACTTAGATTTATATCCCTCAAGATTCTCAATTTTTAAATTTTTCCTGTGCGACTTCTCGAATACTTTTATTCTTGACTTTACTTTCCGCCCAAGTGAGGGTATCGAGGTAGAGGAAGGATCTTTTTTCGAATCGGTCGCGACTGATTTTCTTTAGATTTTTATACAAGTCCGCAAAGGCGATTTGTTGTTCATTTGGTACTTTGTTGATGCTACCTCGGAGAAAACGGAGGGTCTCTTCTTGCGCTCGACTGAGCTCTTTCATTTTTTCGAGAAACCGTTGTGTAGAATCCGCCAAGTAAGGAAGCAACTCGTAGTGGCCCAACTCGAAATGACAGATGAGTTGTAGCAAACGAGAATAGCTTTGGATGTCTTCGCGCAGGTGACCCGCCTTGAGGTTGATGATTTCATTGAGATAATCTAGCGCTGTTTCGGGGTCGCCATTGGCGAAATAGAGGTAGGCAATTTTAAAATAAAAAACTAGGACTCGGTGAACATCTATTGTCTTTTCATAGCGTTTGATATTCTTCTTAATTGCAGGAACCATCTTTAAACCTTCCTTAAAGGTACCTTCCAAATAATGTTTATTAATCCGAGCGGTATAGAGATAAAGGAAGGCAATGGTTTGAGAAATTTCACTCAAGCCTTTTCCTTCTTTTTTCATAAAGTCTTCAAAGCGTTGGAGGTAAATTATAAAACGATCATAGTCTTTTAGATTAAACAAAGAAGTCAAGACGTAGTGGAGTCCCCTCATGTATAAATCTGGGTCCTTCTCAATCATGTTGGGGTTTTTCTCAAAAAGACTAACCCAATCCATCGCATGCTTGCCACAATTTTTAAAGTCGAGTAAGATATAATTATACCAAACGTAAGATTGACTCAAATAAACTTTTTCAAAAAAAGACAAACCTTTTCTTTCTAATCCTTTTATACTAGACTCAAAAAAGCCTTCTACAAAGATCAGGTCTTTTTCATTTTTCACATGTCCAACTTGGATGTACAAACCGTGGACTTTAATTTTTAGATTTGATAAAAGACAGCGATTATTCGTGATACTACTTCGCTTTGCTGCTTCTTTGATTAATCCCTCTACTTTATTTTTGACCGTCCGGCTACGGGTAATGTGTCGCTCTTCAATTAATTTTTGAAATTCAATAATTTCCAGTTGCAATAAATCCTGATTGTTTTCAATCGCGATGGGTTTGATGCGATCCAATAAGCGCAGGCTTTGCAGATGCAATCCTTTGCCGTATAGGATTCGGGCAAAATCAATTTGTTCTCGAATTTGAATGTCCACTTTTTTTTGAATGTGGATGAGACGAAGACTCGTAAGAATCTGTTTGTACAGGTGGCGCTTGAGGTTGGCTAATTGACTTTTATTGAGCCTTGGGATTTTTTTAAAAACGCCTACTTCATCATACTCTTTTTGCTTGTCTAAAACATCAAAGAGTTGGATAAAGCGCAAAGTATTATTGCTCTGTGTACGATTCGCATAGAGTTTAAAATTCCGCTTTTCAGCTTTTGTCATTGAATTAATCAAAGTTAAAAGCTGATCTTTTGGTGCGCTAAGGCTAAGCTCTTTTATTTTCATAAATCATTGATATTCTGATTTTTCACAATTTACTAAAAATGAAAAAGATAAAAGGCCCATTCCATTGACCCTTTTTGATCAATATACCTGCTCTAATTGCAGCATTTTGAATTCATTTTTTCCCAAAAGAAACACAAGTTTTCCACCTATTTATCCACATAAGTCTACTATTTATCCACATCCTCCCTTAGTGTCTTTACCGTGAAGGTAACATTTAAAAAAACATAAATCCCTGTAAATCAAATTTTTACAAATCAACACCTACTTTTGAAAGACACATAAGCAATTATTTTTTACTATAGCAAAAAGCGCATTCCCCTTATCTTTACTCTTAACATTGATTATTATCACTTAACCTACAACCAAAAAAAATTATTCTAATGGCAAATTTTAAATTTGAGTACATCTGGATGGACGGCTATAAGCCAGAAGCTAACTTTAGAGGAAAAACTAAAGTTTTAAATCTTGATTCTTATAATGGAGAATTAGATGTTCTTCCAGAATGGTCATTTGATGGCAGCTCTACTCAGCAAGCGGAAGGACACTCTTCTGATTGTTTACTCAAACCAGTAGCAGTTTATCCTGATACTGCTCGCATCAATGGCTACATCGTCGTTTGTGAAGTAATGAATCCTGATGGGACTCCACACGTTTCTAATGACCGTGCAGGCATTGAAGATGATCCAGACTTTTGGTTTGGCTTCGAACAAGAATATGTATTGACGCAAAATGGCAAACCGCTTGGTTTTCCTGAGCATGGTTTTCCTGCACCGCAAGGACCTTACTACTGCTCCGTTGGACATGGTAATGTAGTAGGACGAGATATCGTAGAAGAACATTTGGATGCTTGTTTGGACGCAGGTCTAAGCATCACTGGAATCAATGCAGAGGTAATGCTCGGACAATGGGAATACCAGTGCTTCGGTAAAGGTGGTAAAAAAGCGGCAGATGATATGTTTGTCTCTCGTTACTTATTGCACCGTATTTGTGAGCAGTATGGTCTCATCGTAGATATCCATCCGAAGCCAGTACAAGGAGACTGGAATGGCTCAGGAATGCACTGTAATTTCTCTAATACGCAAATGCGGGAAGTAGGAGGTAAAGAGTATTTCACAGCGATCTGTGAAGCTTTCCGCCCAGTACACCAAGAGCACATTGATGTTTATGGTTCTTCTAATGATCAGCGATTGACTGGCTTGCACGAGACTCAATCTATCAGCGAATTTAGTTACGGAGTAAGTGATCGTGGTGCTTCTATTCGTATTCCGATTTCTGTACCTAAAAACTGGAAAGGATACTTGGAAGATAGAAGACCTGCTTCTAATGCCAATCCTTATAAGGTAGCTGCAAGAATTATCAAAACGGTAAAAAGCGCTGTTGTACCTGTATAATACAGCAGATAAAAGATAGAACGTTCTAACAAGAATCGTAAGAATTTGGTTTAGTCTCGATTTTTCGAGGCTAAGGTTAGGGCTAGAAGGTCGCCATTTTGGCGGCCTTTTTTTATGCCTATAACTCAATCTGATCAAGTGAGTAAAGCAAATAGTATCTGCACATAGACGATCTTCGTAATCAATGCAATAGGAAACATCAGGGTGTAGCCAACATCTGGCAAACGGTTCTCCGATTGATCAACGGCATATTGTAAAATAGCGGGTTGATTACTTACCATTCCCGTCAGAAAACTAAAAGGAATTTTCACCCATTTATAGCCAATCCATAAAGTAATAAAAGCAGTGACCATACTAATCAATGCACCAGCTAAGAAGATAATTCCTGCACCTCCTTGAGTGAGGGTATTGAAAAAAGTATGTCCTGATCTCACGCCGATACAAGCCAATAAAAGCATGAGGCCGATTTGCTGTAAGGTAATACTAGCACTGTAGGGCAAAGTCCATACGATATCCCCCGTTCGTCGAAGGGCTCCCAATGCTAGACCAACAATCAATGGTCCACCTGCAAAACCGAGATTAAAAGAGATTCCTCCCGGCAAAGTAAAGGTGACCATCCCGAGCAATAAACCCAAAGCCATTCCAAAACCAAAAGAGAATAAATTGATTCGGCTTAATGCTTCGTAAGAATCTCCAAAGAGTTTAGACAATCCAGAATAGTCTTTTAGAGGGGCTACAAATCGAACACGATCCCCCAATTCCAGTATGGTTTTTCCACTGGCGAGTAAATCGATATCTCCTCGGCGTACTCGGGTCACTATTGCGGAGAAGCGCTCGGCGAGGTTGAGCGAAGCGATGGTTTGGCCAGCTATTTTAGGATTGGAAACGAAGATCAAATTGATGTCGTATTCGCTGCGATCATCACTGAGCTGATAGGCTAATTTTTTTCCCAACTGGCCAATTACTTCTTCGACTTCTTCTTCGACTCCTACTATCGTCACGCGATCCCCCATTTCCAGACGGGTATCCCAATTGGTCAGATTAATCTCTTCCCCGCGCTGTAATCGCCCAAAAACTACTCGCCAATGATGGCCTCTAATCAAAGATCGGACGGTCTGTCCTGCATATTTTGCATTCGTAATTTCTATGGAATAATTTTTTAATTCTTGACCTACGGGATAATCCTTTCGCAAGTCAAATTCTTCTTTGCGATAATCTACCTTCATCAGCTTTTGCATAATTGCTATGGCAATCATCACTCCCAAAACGCCCATCGGATAGGACAAAGAATATCCAACCACTGCTTGTTCGATCATTCGATCCATCGCTTCGCCTAAGGCACTTTTCCCAATGGTATCCAAAAGTCCTGCGAGGGCGGGGGTATTGGTGGTGCTTCCAGCAAATAAACCCGCAGAAGTAGCAGGGTCAAAATGAAATAAATAATGTAAAGCAACGGTAATCGCTCCAGAAACCGTGAGCATAAAAATCACAAAACTAATGTCTCGAAATCCACTGCGTTTGAAGTTTTTAAAAAAAGCAGGTCCATTGCTTAAACCAATGGTATAAACAAAAATACTTAAGCCCAAAAGAAAAAGGATGTCTGGAATTTTTAGATGTTCATCCAAGGCTCCAAAGCCTAAACCAACAAAGAGGATGGCTGCCACTCCAAGGCTGGTTCCCTTGATTTTTATCCTACCAATGATGTAGCCTACCGCGATAACGATAAAAAGCAACAATAAAGGATTTTCTTGAAATAATGGAATCATATTGGGAAGTTTTGCGATAGGTGATGGACACTTACAAAAACTAAACGTTATTGGCTAGCAAGTGGTTTCGTTCGATCGAAATATTGAAGTTGTTTAAAAACTTGTATCTATGTTTTTCGCAAGTTGAAATTCAAAATTAATCGGTATCCAGTATTTCATTGCTCATTCCTCCAATAAATTTACTATTTCTTCAAAACCAGCTTCCTTTGCAAAATCCAAGGCGGTTTTTCCTTCTTCGGTAAGCAAGGATTTATCTGCCTGGTGATCCAGTAAGTATTTGATCAGTTCTAAATTGCCATTATGCGCAGCAGAATGTAAGGCCGTAAGTCCGGAGCTTTGTTGGGTATTGACTTCCACTCCAGCTTCGAGGAGGATCTGGGCAATCTTGGTTCGTTTCCTAGCGGCAGCGGAATGCAAGGGACTCGTTTGCATTTTATTCTTGGCTACCTGAGTGGGGCTAGCGCCTTGCGCCAATAAATATTTTACCATGGATGCATGTCCAAAAAAAGTAGCCAAACCCAATGGGGTAAAACCATCACTCGCATAAGCATGCAGCAGCTCTGGAGCGTTTGTCAAAATACCTTCTAAACTTTTTTGTTGGTTTGTTGCTGCTGCTTCAAAAACATCAAGATTGCTTTTTTGGCGGGCTAGGTCACTTGCCAATTCGGGATAACCATAGTAGGCGCTTAGGAGAATCACGGATACACCAATTGCCGTTGGGGTGTCCATCAATTTGGGAGCATAAGCGAGCATCACTCTGGCCACTTCGGCATCGCCAGATTCGATCGCGGTGAGAAATTTTTTCTGTTCTTCTGTCATAGCTAAGTTTACGATATTTTCCCAATAGGGTTTTGTTTTCGTCGAGCTTTTCTTCGCAATGATTCCAAGGCGAAGATCACGATGAGTAGACCCAAAAATTCGCGCGTCAATTCTATATGTGGTTGCTCCGCTTTCATACTTCCGACAATCGACTCTGCTCCTGTTTGCAACCAATCAATAAAGTCTGGCAATAAGCTAATCATCCAAATAGCACTGGCTAGCAAGACGATATAAATCAGGGGTAGAAAATAACGATCAAAAGCAGCAGCAACCCAGAGCAGCGCCATTGCGCCATACAGAATTACCCATCGCTCAGGATCAGGATCATTCAATTGAAAATAAGCAAAGAGCGCAAATATTGCAGCGATAAAAAGACTAAGCCAATTCATTATTTTTACTTTTTTTGCGTTGAAAAACATTGGAAAAACAAAGCATCAAAACTCAATTCTCCAAGTCAAGTTTGGAATCAAACCCAATTGATTTTTTTCCAAAATTTTTCCTTGAAGAGCATCATAGTAGTAAAAAGCAAGGTTTCGATTATTGCTAATATTTTGCAAATCCAATGCGAAGGTTCTATTGTATTTCTCTTTGTCTTTTCTATGATAAATCCGAACATCTATTTTAAAATAGTCCGGTAATTGGACGCTAAAACCTTCCGATGCATCGTACACGGTTTTCCCAGCCGCTTCCGATGCCATTATATCGATTGGCATTTCTCTAAAGCCACCGAAATAAGCCAATCGCGCACTCACTCCAAGTGTTCGCAAACTGCCTTTTTTCTCCCAATCTTTTTCCTTACCTACCGTCATATTGAGGGTAAAATTCCCATTAAATCGAGTATCTCTTATGATTCGATCAGCTATATATTTTGATTCGTAAAGACTGCCGTTTAGAAGGTAATAAAATCCATTATTCATAAACTGTTGCAGACTTATTTCTACACCATAATTCCGTCCTATTCCTGAATTTTTAAGAAAAAAGGCATTAGGGACAAAAGAATCCGCCAAGTTGATCGCAGAGAAATATTTTAACACCGAAGATTCCGGTACATTGAAAATATGCTGATAGTACAACTCGGTTTGCAAACGCGTATTGCTACGAATAAACCACTGATGTGCGAAGGTAAAATGATGACTTTTGGTAAATTCTAAGTCGCGATTATTCTCTGGTATAATTGCTCCAACAGACCGCAATGTTTGATACAAATGCGCTTGTTGAATTTTGCTATGCAAACCATAAGCGATGCTCAAATTGTGTTTTTTTAGTTTCCATTGAACTTGACTTCTGGGTTCTAAAGATGCCGTATTATTAAAGGTAAAATAACTGTAATGTAATCCTGCAAGGAACGTTAGATTTAACTCGTGGAATCGTAGCCGAAAGTTCGTAAAAGGTTGTAATAACCAACCCGTCCCGAATCCTGAAAATCCGGTTTCCCCAAGCTCTTGAGCAGCGACTTCATTATCCAACAACAAGGCGGACATCCCTACTTGAAAACCCACTTTGGAATAGGCTAATCCTCTATAATTCCAAGTAGAAGACAAAGCCAATTTGCTTTCCCGCAAGAGGTCTTCTTCCCTTCCTTTTTCTTGCAAGTCTCTATCAAAAAGAACTCCTTTTCGAGTCGTCTCCACACCCGAAAAAATAAGGCTACTCCGCCAACTTGAATACCCTCCATTATTTACAGCGTGAGTGAGACCAACTAAACCCATCTTTGATCTAAAATCAATATCGTATTGGTCTTTTTCGATTTCCCAAAGAGCGGTATCTCTGGGGGAAGCAAAAGCCATACTACTCATTCCCCCCATTCCAAAAAGGCTAAAATTGCCCAACTTCGTATTGGGTAAATTGATTTTAAAAGCCAAGTCTTGAAAGGCAAAAGCTTCTTCTCCTAAGTCAACTCCTAGAGCGGATAAAACACCCAAAGTTGAATAGCGATAATTGACCAGATAACTATCCTCTTTCTTAGCAGAGAGCGGACCTTCCGCTGCTACATCTATTCCGAGTAAACCTACTTGACTCGTAAATTGGTGTTTGCGATTATTACCATCCCGGAGTTTCATGTTCATGATTCCGGAGAGGGCATTTCCATTTCCTGCCGGAAAAGCACCACTCATAAAAGTGGAGGTTCCGAGCATTTGTGCGCTGAGGATATTGACGCCACCGCCATTGGCGGTCAGACGATCACTGGCAGTTCCGGAGTTACTTAGATGGTTGGGATTTACAATTTCTACGCCTTCTAGGTACCAAGTCATTCCATTTGGAGAATTTCCTCTAATGACCATATTATTGGATTGATCATTGGCACTGACCACTCCGGCATAGCTCATCGCCAAGCGAGCGGGATCATTGAAAGTAGCGGGATATCTTTTGGCTTCTTCGACCGTGATGATTTGGCTGCTAAGCAGCGGTTGAGAAAGGGCTTCGTAGCGGGGCGCATAGATGATACATCCGCTCTCTATCTGATTGCTGGTATCTTGTTCTAACAAAACATCCAAAACCAATTCATGTCCAGAGTTCAATAATATTTCTGGATAGATCAAGGGTTCATAGCCAATATAACTAATCTCTAAACGATACCTTCCAACTGGAATATCTGACAACTCAAAATCTCCATCTAATCCTGTCACGGTTCCTTTTAAAGGTTCTGTTTCTGGCAAGTAAACACTCGCTCCAATCAGGGGTTCCAAACTTACCGCGTCCAAAACTTCTCCTCGAATCGTCTGCACCGGAATTTGTGCAAAACCTGTTGTTGCGAATCCCATCAACAAAAGAAAAATGGCTCCCGCAATTTTCCAAAAGCAAAAGGAGCCAATATTTTTTTCCTTACTCATTTTTATTTTTTATTACAAGGTAAACATTTTACGGAAGTTGTAAGTGCAAGTATGACCTAAACGGACAAAGTAGTATTTACTCAAATTCCCAATATCTTACGATTCAGTTTTTCATTGGGTTTTGCTCCAGCAAAATCATCAAATGCTCGCTCCGTTACTTGGATCATAAAATCTTCGATATACCTAGCGCCTTCTCTCGCTCCCTGCTCAGAATCTTTGATACAGCATTCCCATTCTAAAACTGCCCAACCGTCAAAATCGTATTGCGCCAACTTACTGAAAATAGTACGAAAATCTACTTGGCCATCGCCAATCGAACGAAATCGTCCTGGTCGATCAATCCAATCTTGATAACCACCATAAGCACCAGAACGACCATTTGGATTAAACTCTGCATCTTTGACATGGAACATTTTGATGTACTCGTGATAGATATCGATATAAGCTAAATAGTCGAGTTGCTGTAAAACAAAATGGCTAGGATCGTATAAAATATTAACGCGCTTATGATTGCCCGTAGCGGCCAAAAAGCGTTCAAAAGTAATGCCATCGTGCAAGTCTTCGCCGGGATGTATTTCATAGCAAACATCCACTCCTGCTTTGTCAAATTCATTGAGAATAGGCAACCACCTTTTGGCCAATTCTTTGAATCCACTTTCCACCAGACCTTGTGGTCTTTGTGGCCAAGGGTACATCGTCTGCCACATCAGTGCCCCTGAAAAAGTAGCATGTGCTTTTAGTCCTAAATTTTTACTGGCTTTGGCGGCCCATTTCAATTGTTGGACGGCCCATTTGGTTCGAGCTTTGGGTTTGCCATGAACCGCCTTGGGAGCGAAGCTATCGAATTGAATATCGTAAGCTGGATTGACGGCCACCAATTGCCCTTGCAAATGTGTAGACAATTCTGTTATTTCCAAACCATGTTGTGCCACACGGCCTTTCAATTCCGCACAATACGTTTTGCTCTTCGCGGCTTTTTGCAGGTCAATCAAATGATTTTCCCAAGTAGGAATTTGGATGCCTTTATATCCTAGAGATGCCGCCCATTGGCACATATTGTCCAAGGTATCGAAGGGCGTTTTATCTCCAACAAATTGGGCAAGAAAGATCGCGGGGCCTTTTATATTCTTCATAGTTGGTTGTTGTTTTATTGATTCTTGGTTAAGGAAAATAGCTTACTGTTATTTATATAATTGGTTCTCTGACAAATCCCGTGTGTGAGTCAACCAAAAAGAAGAACAAACACTTAACTAGGCAAGCTTGTCACAGGCCTTTTAGTCGCTTTTTGGTTCTTATTTTTGGTTGACCACGGGATTTATCCAAGAACGATATAATTTAACGTCTCTTTTGTCCCGAAAACTCCATGGCCTCTCCTTTGCCAAAGCCATAGCTAAACCCAAGGGTAATGAATCGTCCTCTTTGGCCAAAGCTATATAAATAAAAATCACTTTGCCGGATTTCACTTTCTCGAATTCTAGAAGCAAAAATATCTCGAATACTAAAATTTAGGACACCATGACCTTTCAGGATTTTTTTTCGCAAACCCAGATCTGCAAATAAATTACCAGAGACTACACTCTGAACGGTTTGATATCGGGATTGAAAATGTCCGGTTACTTCAAAGTCAAAATCATGTGGGAATTTGATTTTAGAGTTGACTTTGGAGGTCCATTTATTCCCATTAAAATCAAAAGAAGTAGCATCGAATTCTCCCTGTCGATTGAAGTAATTAAAATTGACATTCCCATTGAAAGATAATTTTTTACTCGGAGAATATTTTGCATTGAGTTCAACTCCTGTAGCTCGATTGGTTCCAATATTTTCGGGAGTGGTTGTATTCACATTATTTTCAAAAAAGGAGACTCGCTCTACCACATCGGTCGTATAGAGATAATAGACACTAAGGTTCCAAGATGTTTTTCCAGCCACATAAATACTGGACACCTCATAGGAATCGGTAAACTCTGGTAGTAAATCTGGGTTTCCAGTACGAACTGCAAAATTATTTCTTATGTTAAAAAAGGGATTCAAATCCCAAAGTCGAGGTCTAAAGATTCGTCGAGAATATCCTCCTTGCAAAGAGAAAACTTCTGTTAATTTATAGGAAGTATGTAGACTTGGAAATAGGTTGGTAAAATTACGATCGTTGGTTTGCTTGGTATTGATTAGCAAAGTTTTGAGATCTGTATTCTCTAGTCGCAAACCAACTTTGATGCCCCATTTATCTGCTTCATAAGCGCCCGTACTATAGACACCAAATACTTTTTGATCGTATTCAAAAATATTGGTAAGCTTTTCATCTGATATCCATTCGTCATTGATTTCATTTCTGACTTCATAATCATTGCTGACATTATTGGCGACGTATTGGGCGCCGGTTTCTAAAGTCCACTTGTCAGAAAAAGGCTTGGTATAATCGACATTAAAAGTGTATTTCCCTTCTTGAAAACTAGTTTCAGTTTGCTGCTCTGCAAAAGTGTCCGTTCCCAAAGTCACTGTATTGATAAAATCAGAAGATTGTTTTTTACCAAAAAAATTCCCCAAAGCACTGAGTAATAAACTGTGGTTTTTATGTCCCTTCAGTTTACTTTTATACTGCAATTCGTATCGGTATTTTGGATTCGTCGCTTCGGTTATTTCTTCTCGGTTCCACCTACTAATAATTCCTCCTGTCGCATCTTGTTTACTAAAATAAGTCAGAGAAGGTTGATCTTCAACTTCATAGGCAAAACTTCCGGATAGCGTGATTATATTATTCGTATTGATGTGATAATCTGTTCCTAAAATCAAATTATAAAAAGTCTCGTTGCGATATTCTGTTCCTTCGGAAAAGACGGTCGTCTTATTGACCAAATCTTGATTGGTATTTTCCTTAAAGCGGGGGAGTTCCCGATAACCTACCCCTATTTGACTAAAGAGATTGAACTTCTCTGTTCGCCGATTTAGGCTCAAACCAAAACTATGATTGTGTGGAATTCCAGTGTTGATTGTTGCAGAACCATTGATGCCTTTTCGTTCTTCTTTTTTGATAATAATATTGATGATCCCAGAAGTTCCTTCTGCATCATACTTAGCGGAAGGATTGGTAATGACTTCTATTTTTTCGATCATATCTGCGGTGATGGTTCCCAATGCATTCCCCTGTTCATTGGCCAAAACCGATGGTTTTCCATTAATTAAAACTTGCACCCCCGTACTCCCTCGCAAACTAATCTCTCCCTCAATATTTACATTGACGGAAGGAACATTATTCAAAACTTCCAAAGCACTTGCCCCCGTGCTACTCAGGTCTTGTCCGACGTTGAATACTCGTTTGTCTAATTTGAATTCCGTCTGCGACCTTTCTGCCCTAACGACCACCTCTTCCAGTTGCTGACTATTTTCACTCAAGCCGATGACCCCCAAATCAACCTTTCCATTCGCAATGGAAAAATCTCGGAGCACTTTATTTTCTAATCCAATAAAACTAATTTCTACATAAAATCCTGTCGCATTGGTAGACACCACAAAAGTTCCATCCATTTGGGTCGTAATCCCCGTAATCAGATCCTCTGTATTTTTATCTTTCAGCAATACCGTAGCAAACCCAATCGCTTGTTGACTTTTCATTTCTACTACTTTACCAATGACTTCTACTTCTTGCTTTTGAGCAAAAAGTAGATTCGCAGAAATGAGAATAAGGATTAGCGTTTGCAAAAATTTCATCTGTTCCTATTTTTCAAAATAATTGTATTTCATCATTTTACATTTTCACCCATTTTTGTTTACTCTTAGAAGAAGCCACGACCTTTTCGATAAATCGCATCCCTCTGATTCCATCTTCTACACTTGGAAAATCATGGTAAATCGCTTTGGCCTTTTTCCCATCAATTTGAGCCCTTAGGCAAAAAGCAAAGTTTCGATAAATATTGGCAAAAGCCTCCAAATAACCCTCCGGATGACCAGCAGGAATTCGAGTATGCGCAGCCGCCACCGGATAGAGCCCCGGACCTCCGGTCCGCAAGATTTCTACGGGCTTATTCAACCAGCGAACGATCAAGGAATTCGGTTCCATCTGCGACCATTCCAAACCACCTTTCTCGCCGTAGATTCTGATCTTCAAATTATTCTCTTCGCCTGCCGAAATCTGACTCGCAAAAAGAATCCCTTTGGCTCCATTGTCGAACTGTAGCAAAACATTGCCATCATCATCGAGGCGACGCCCTTCTACAAAAGTAGTCAAGTCCGCACAGAGTCGGGTGATCTTTAGTCCCGTGATGTATTCTGCGAGGTTTTCAGCATGGGTGCCGATGTCGCCCATGGCACCGGCGATGCCGGAGCGCTTAGGATCTGTTCGCCAGTCGGCTTGCTTTTGATCCGTCGCTTCGAGGCGCGTAGACAACCAACCTTGTGGATATTCTACGAC
>CAYQRA010000010.1:0-26201 GCA_964419315.1 uncultured Saprospiraceae bacterium
GGATAAATCTTCTGCTTGGTATTATTTATCCTCTACCACCAAACCTTTATTGGTGGTAGAGGATAAATAATACCAAGCAGAAGATTTTTACACTTTTATAGTACAATCGTTTTATAAACTTAAAGTCGCTTATTAATAAGCTGTATAGACCATACATTTTTGTTGAAAACTTCTTTTTTATAAAACTTCTCGGTAGGCGGTAATTAAATTTACCGTCTATTTTTTGTTTTAAGAAGCTTTTTTGTGGAAGGCGGCTAGCAACTTATTTTTTAAATATTAAAAATTGAATTAATACAACAATGGAAACACAGTTTTTATGTCTTTAAGTTTTATTCCGTATTTTTATTTTTTGATACCGTTTCCTTTAAAAAACCTACCGTATTCTAGATGGACTTAGCCAGTCTTTTGAGCTTGGATGATTTTAGTTAAATTTGTATATTCCCCTTCTACCAATATAAAACATTAACCAAAATCTTACGGATATGAGATCATTGCTCCTGCAATTGCTGAGTGTACTGTGCTTTTATGGACTTTTGTTTACCACTGGTAGCAGGCCAGCTTCCGTTTCTTTCAGTTCCCAACTTAATAAGAAGGCGACTAAAATAGCGGAACCCAAAAAGGTAGCGATAAAAAAGGTAGAAAGTATCGTTCAAATTGCTAAACCGAAATCTTCCTCTTTTACGATATTTCCTAAAGTCCCTTCTCAAACACCGAAGGTGACGAATATCAAACCTGTGCAAAAAATAAAGACATCTGAGGCCGTTCCCCAAAAGACTAGACTAGCGTTAAATGACTCAGATCATACTCCTCAATTTCAGATTGCCGCAGAAACGAGTTTGCGCAAATACCCAGAGCCCAATGCGGATGTTCTAAAACGGATAGGAGAGGGAGAACGCGTTGAAATCATCGAAAGTACGGAACGCTATTGGTGGAAAGTAAATTACGCCGGAAGGGTAGGATGGGTAAAACGACATTTACTGATTCGCGCTTAAATAGCCACTATTTTCGAAATACTCCCCCTTTACCAATCTCCCCACTATTTCCAATCAAACGATCCATCTTTTCCGTCTTTTGATTCTTCCTTTTTTTTCGGCTCTCCTGTTGATAGGATGATCTTCTTTTTTTCTATTTGAAAAATCCAAAACCAATCAATACCTTAGTGTCGGAATTTATGCCAAATCAAGACACTCATAATACCCTAGATAAAAAACAGTTTGAGCAATTGTTCAAACAGCACTTCGTTCATCTTTGCAATTTTGCGCGACAATACGTCGGAGATGCAGATGCTGCCAAAGACATAACGCAAAAGGTATTTATCAAACTTTGGGAAAATCGAGAAAAGGTAAAACTTCAAAAATCCATTACTTCTTATTTATTTACGGCAGTCAAAAGTCGTTGTCTCAATTATATCCGAGACCACAAAAAATACCGCAGCCAAATCCTTGACCTAGATAATGCCGCCTTTGATAGTGCTTTGGTAGAAGATCGTCTGGGCTTGGAGGAACTTAAAGATCGGATCGCTAAGGCCTTAAATTCCTTACCGGAAAAATGTCGTTTGGTCTTTGAGATGAGTCGCTACCAAGAAATGAAATACAAAGAAATTGCGGAAGAATTGAATATTTCTCAAAAGACTGTAGAAGCGCATATGTCTAAAGCTTTAAAGAGTTTGCGGGAAAACTTGGAAGATTATGTGTCCCTGATTCTAGTACTTTTGGGATGGATGAACTCCTAAAACCCTCGGAAATACAAGAAAAATGGAAAATATTATTTTTTCGTACCCTGTACTAAGGGTAAATGCCCAAGCAAGTGTATTATAGCTGGATATACTTTTATTAAAACAACATCAACCTAAAAAATACGAGTTCGTTAAAAATGTCAAACTTTACACCACCCATCGATGATTTCGATCTCCTCTCCAAATACTTGAGTGGAAATGCCAGTGATGAAGAAGTTCGTCAATTGGAAAAGTGGGTATTGGCAGATCCAGCGAATCAAGCACAATTTAAGGCCTATAAAGAGGCTTGGATGCTTTCTGGAATAGAAAAAAATAGTCAAAATATTGAGGTAGAAGTGGAATGGGCCGCTACTGCTGCCCAATTATTTCCGGAAGCCAAACGGATTGATCTGGCTGCTAAAAAGCAGCACCGAGGCAGCTTTTTCCTCAAAATCGCAGCCGCGATTGCCCTTTTGGCGGTGGTTTCTATTTGGGTATTTAGGAGCACTGGAGTTGGTGGAAATACGGAAGTACTCGCTCAAGATAAGGTCATCGAACAAAAATTGCCTGATGGTACTAGAGTTTCCCTCAATCAATTTGCAAGCCTAAGTTACGATACTCAGATGGAGGGGCCTACTCGGAAAGTAACCTTGCAAGGAGATGCTTTTTTTGAAGTGGCTCATGATGCGGAACATCCCTTTATTATCAGTACTCAAGGTAGCGAAATAAAAGTACTTGGAACGTCCTTTTATATTGATTCAAGAGCGGAACAAAAGGTCATTCAGGTCATTGTCAAATCTGGCTCCGTGGCCTTTAAAGCAGGAGGGAAGCAGGTCATCTTAGAAGCCAATGAAGTAGGCATTTACCAAAAAACCTTGGATCGCTTGATTAAAAAAGAGAATGAAGATCCTAATTTTATGGGTTGGAAAAATAACCGACTAGCTTTTGATGAAAGTGATTTGGGAGAAGTCGTTTTTGTTTTAAATCGGCATTTTCATAGTCGTATCGAATTGGAAAAATCAGATTTGAGATCTTGCAAAATCACAGCTGCTTTTAAAGATAAAACCTTAGATTCTATCATTCGGATTTTAGAAAAAACCTTGGATATTAGCGCTAGAAAAGAGGGCGAAAGAATTATTTTTTCTGGACAAGGATGTGAATGATTTTAGATTTTTAGCAGGCAAAGCTTGATGACCGAAGGGAACTGAATTTAAAGAGGCTCCGATCTACCTATTTTTTCCAAAAAAAACTTAAAAGAAAAAACCAGAAATGCGGAATGTCCTTTTGTTCTTTCTGTTTCTATCTTCCTTTTCGCTAAGCTTGCAAGCACAAGATGTGGACACCCTACCACGTCTTACGATTGAGGAATCCGCTATTTCGGTCAACCAATTATTTGCCGAAATTACTCGTCAAACGGGATTAGATTTTTCTTTTAATCCCAAGAAAATTGATGCCAAAAAAGTCCTCTCTTTTACCATCAAAAATGCGACTTTATTTCAAACCTTGGATCAATTAGCGACACAGATTCCTTTTAGTTATTCGCTGATCGACCACCAGATTGTCCTGAATCGACGAAAGAAAAATTCTTCTTTGCTACAAAAGCAAAAAGAGTTTTTTACCATTAGTGGTTTTCTCAGTGATCAAACTTCTGGCGAAAGCCTGATTGGTGCTACGATTGTGCTTAGTGGAACCTCCACCGGGACGGTCAGCAATGCCTTTGGGTATTATTCTTTGCGACTGCCCAGAGGGGCTTGTACTTTAAGCTATTCCTATGTCGGATTCAATACCAAGAAGATTCCTCTGCAAGTCCATTCAGATATGCAAAAGGATTTGTCTTTGCAGGCTACTAGTCTGGAATTGCCAGCGGTGATTGTTCAATTGCCTTTTCAAAGCATTGGGCTCAATAGGGATTTGGGGGGAATAGAAATAAAACCTGCCGACTTGGAAAACATGCCAGAGTTTGGTGGGGAATCTGGATTGATAAAAGGATTGCAAGCTTTGCCCGGAATAAAAATGCACAGTGATGGCTCTGCTTTTTTTTATACTAGGGGAGGGGAGAAAGATCAAAATTTGATCATCATTGATGATGCACCGATTTATAATCCATCTCATCTATTCGGTTTTTACTCCGTGGTCATTCCAGACTTTACCAAAAGCATTAATGTTTATAAAAGTGATATTCCGACCGCTCTGGGCGATCGACTTTCTTCCATCGTAGATATCCGCACCAAAGATGGAAATCTTAATAAATGGGAATTCAATGGCGCTTTAAATCCACTAATCAATCGCTTTTCTTTGGAAGGTCCCATTGTAAAAAAGAAAGGTTCTCTTTTTGTTTCCTTTCGCAGATCCAATTTTGATTGGCTTTATAGAAGAGCGAATCCTAATTGGAATTTGGGTTTTGGAGATTTTAGTTTCAAATGGAATCATCGGCTGAATAATAAAAATCGAATTTACCTGACTCTCATCAGTAGTGCCGATGATTTTGCCAATCCAGATTCGTTTATCGGTTCTGGTCCAACACAAATCAATTGGGGGAATGTGGCAATGACCTTGCGCTGGAATCACATTTTTGGGCCCAAGCTTTTTTCCAATACCATTATTTACACGGGGAGCTATAATTATAATTTGTCTTTCTCCCAAAATTCTTGGACTTCAGCGATTGGTACGCTTAGTTTGAAAACTGATTTTACTCATTATACGAGTCCTGTTTTTAAATCCAAATTTGGTTTGGAATTACAAAATTATTATTTCAATCCGGGAAGAATTTCTACCGAATTGGAAATCAATATTTTTCCATCCATCTCTGAAAATCTTTCTCGGAAAAATGTCTTCTATTATCAAGGCGATTACGATTTTTCGGACAAATGGAAAGGAAGTGCTGGATTGAGATGGTCTCTTTGGAGGAATGTGGGGCCTGCAACTTATTATGAATTTGATGAACTCTATCAAGTCAGCGATACGCTGAATGCGAATGCTGATGTGGTTTATCAAAGATATTCTAACCCCGATCCAAGATTGAGTTTGAAATATGTTTTGGAAGAAAATGCGCACCTAAAATTGAGCTTTGGCCGTTACCACCAATACATGCAATTGATTACCAATTCAGTGTCGCCTTTCACTTCTTTGGAAGTGTGGTTGCCCTCGAGTCCGAATCTAAAACCACAAAAGGCTTTTCAGTGGTCCTTGGATTATTTAAAATATTTTCCAAAGCCTAAAATAGAAGTTAGCTTAGCTGCTTATTATAAAAAACTAGACAATCAAATCGATTATAAGCCACATGCGAATACGCTCTTGAATCCACTATTGGAAGGCGAATTGCGCATTGGCGAATTGCAATCTTACGGAGTTGAATTTTCTTTAAAAAGAAAATTTGGTCGATTTAATGGATGGATCAATTACACTTGGTCAAGGGCTTTAGCCCAAACCGAAGGCGTCAATGCCGGACGCAGGTATTCCGCCTTTCAAGATCGGCCCCACGATTTTTCGATGATGATCAATTTTCAAATCAATCGGCGTATTTTGTTTTCCGCTTATTGGACGGCTTACACTGGTTCGGCTTTTTCTTCGCCCACTGGATTTTATGATTATCAAGGAAAACGGATTCCCATCTTCGCCGAAAAAAATAATGATCGCTTGCCCGCTTATCGTCGTTTTGATTTTGCTTTCAAATTTACACTCAACAAAAATCCCAAAAGTCGCTACCAACATGACTTGACTTTTTCTATTTATAATGCAGGTGCACATGAAAATATCGTAACGGTAGATTTCTTAAAAGTCTTGGATGAAAATGGCAATACTTTTGTACCTGCTAATTTGCTTCCTGACCAAGAATTTGTAGCCACGCAAACAGATTTGATTCGCTTTTTTCCGTCTTTGACTTATAAGTTTAAACTGTAATTCCATGAAGACTCCTTACCTTTTTTATTGGATGATTGGCCTGGTTTTTTTATTCCCCATTTTGGCCTGTGAAGAATCGGTAGAATGGGAACTAGATGGTCAGACTGCTGGACTGCTAGTGGTCGATGCGATCATTACTAGTGAGATTACCCGTCAGGAAATTCGCTTGTCTTTGAGTACTTCCGAAATGAATGGCGTGGCGGTTCAATTGGAGGATGCAAAAGTTCGAGTCTTGAGCAATCGCGATACTTTTTTATTTGTAGCGACTCAGCCCGGTCTTTACCGCAGTATCCGTCCTTTTGGAGCAAAAAGAGATACCCTATATCATCTAGAAGTATGGTGGGAAGGAGAAAGGTATAGTGCCAGTAGTCAATGGTCTAAAGTTTTTCCTTTGGAAGACATTGTTTTTAATAGAAAAGGCGAAACAGATAGTTTGGAGATTATCTCTGTGGGGCCACGGTATCATCCGGTACAACAAGCGATGTATGAAATTGATTTGGATTGGGGAGATCCTTTCTTTTCGGATTCTACTCGTCAGGCAAAATTGTTTTTCTATACTTTTAATACGATTGATATCAATGAGTTGGTACCTCCGGGGAAAGAGAAAGTGTTTTTTCCAAAAGGTACTTTACTGATTGAAACGAAATATGGAGTAGAAGAAGAATTTGGTGCTTATCTCAGAGCGGTAGTCATGGAAACGGAATGGCAAGGAGGTGTTTTTGATGAAGCATCCAGTTCTGTTCCGACTAATATCAGCAATGGTGGTTTGGGCTTTTTTAGTGTCTGTGGCATTCGGAGAGATTCGATGATTGTGCGCTGACCTTAAATGTCAAATTCAAACTGCTTCTTAATCCCGCGCCAAAAAAGCATAAAAATCCTGCGCCAACCAAAGATTTTCTGCGAGGTAATGTTTTTGTAAATCCAGTTTGGAATGATGTATTTCCAATAAACCTTCTTCCTTTAATAAAAAAGTATTCATTGTTCGACAGATTTTGAAAAAGCGAGAAAAGTCAAAAGCTGCAGGAATTTTAAGCATCCCAATTCTTTTCATTGCTCTGGCAAAATCTGGGTAGAAAATGACCGTATATTGCTGAGGCATTTGCAATCCAAGATAGAGGGAAATCATATGATTGTCAGAGTGAAAATGATTATTGTCTATGGTGAGTGGATTGGCTACTTTATATTCTTCTAATAAGACATCACAAGCGAACTGAAAGCGAGAAATCCGCCCCTCAATTTCTTTTTCCTCATTAAATAAATCCGCAAACATCCGTCGCCCAAAGTCAGGTGAAGCTTTCAAAAAATGAACCATCATTTCTTTGGGCTGAAAATTTTCTCCCTTCCACCATCTTCTGGTATGGGTACTCTGCAAGGCGGCTTCATACATGCCCGCGAGATCAGGTGCATCCAAGTCCCAATGATCCTGAAAGTTTTTTAGGATTTCCCATTTATAAGCTTGCTCATAAAAGCGCTGTGCTTTTAATTGCTTTTTGTACCGCTTAATTTCGGCTTGAAGTTTTTGTAATTGCATGTTGGAAGAAAATCTGACGAATCGCGAAGATAGAATTTTTTTGGAAGCAAAAAATGGAATTTCTAGGTCAAGAACTTTAAACCCACTTTAAGCCTTAAAAACCAGAACAATAAATGGAAAATAGTGATTTATTATTGGAGTGGAAAATGTTAAAAAAAAGACTTTTGTCAAACTAAAAGAGGCTAAAGCAGAAATTTACCTACGATATATTAAAGAATTAGTATATTTAAAAATAATCAACTTTTTATTCAAAAAAAACCGACGATGTCTTTAAGATACGTGATACAAGTGAGTCTTTGTTTGGCTCTTTTTTTTGTGCTAGTCCCTGCTTACGCGCAATTGGATTTTTCGCAAGGAAAAGAATTTTTCTTGGAGAATGATTCTATAAAAATGAGGCTGATAGTGAAGGAAAAAGCTTATAAGCCTGAAAGGCGACAAGGAATTTTTTGGGATTTTGAAAAAGGATTTAATAGCTTTTTTGCTTTTTATAAAAATTCTACCAAAGACGTACTAGATGTACTGGATGAAAGGTGGGAAACTTCACCTGGGAAAGATGGAAGACCCACAAAAAGGCCGTTCAGTCCGGATTTAGTCTTTTTTAATGTAATGGAATTGGATGCTATCTTAAGTGAAGAAAATTGGTGTATCCACGCTTCGGAAGTAAAAAGAGCGGGATATAAAGAAATGAATAAACCTGCTTTCAAAAAAGGCTGTAAAGAATTGTTTTTAGGAGCCTTAGGACTCAAAGAAATACCTTGCAACGTTGAATCTTTCCGTTGGAAAATAAATAAGAAAGAACTAGAAAAAAAAGCTTCCCTACAATTTGACCAAGCACTCAATACCTTTACTTGCTCCAAAAAGATCAAAAAACAAATGCTCTTTTTAGAAGATGCCCGAGTAAAAGATGTATTGGCATTTATTGAAAACCGTTACTATAAAAGAATTACGGTTGCTTATGAAAAAGGCCATCACCCAATTTGGCTAGGTAATTATCGTTTCCCAAAAATGAAGTTTCCTTTGGATTATTCTTTTGTCGACTTTAGCCAATACTTGACTCGAAAATACGGAATTGAATTACAAGCAGACTATGGTGCTTTTAAGGGAAAAGCCTATAGCCCCGAAACTTTTAAAGAGGAAGACCAAGTCAAATTTGAGGATTATGAAGTTTATGATTACCAGGATGATTATATAAAGGTACGTCTTCGTTTTTTAGGGCGAAACCAAGTTGACCTAAATGGAAAAGCCCTTATGGTCAACTATGATGAAGTGTACCTTGGAGCAGAAGTAAGAACGACTAAGGCTTTAGAATATTTACATTATGGAATTATTAGGACGGGCGAGAGAACGATACAGTTGAATAAGGAAAAAGAAGAAACGCTATTTTTCCAACTTCTTCCTTATGGACAAAATGTCGAAATAGCTGCCGAAAACCTAGCACCAGATGAAATAGAAGAGGAAGACTTTAGGAGGAGAGTGGAGAAAGTCTTTTTAGATAAAATAGGAGTGGAGAAAAAAACAATCGATGCCACAGTCTATCAATGCACTTATCAGTTCAATAAAATAAAGAACTTAGACAATTTTAGTGTGATTGATACCAAGGATGGTTATTCCATGAAATATGAGATGAATTATAGGAATCGGGATAGCTTAAATTGGCATTTTCTCTTCCCTCCAGATCCCAAGCTCTTAGTCACCCTACGTATTCATGGTTATGATTTGCTATTTAAACAAAACGATTGGAGCAATTATAACCCCCCGCTAGCAGCAGGGACAGGGATAGACCAATCTATGGAATACAAACTCAGCGATATCGCATTGCCGCGCAATGACTTGGATAATCTGATTTTTATTTTGGATAAAAAATATGGGATTTCCATAGTCAAGACCGATAAAAAGAAACCAGTTATTTTATACGAGACGAAGAATTAGAAACTTCTCCCAATCCTCTAGCCAAGTAGTCCATCTATTTCAATGGCGTTTGCTTTTGGTGAAATCCTCCTTTCTTTTCATACAGCAAGGGGAAGTTGTTCTATTTGCCTTTCTTTTTAGATAGCAATGTTCCCTAGATTCCTTTTTCAATAAGGAGCAAGACCGCTGTGAATGCCCTAAAATCAAGCTTTTTTGCCCAAAAGAAGAAAAAATTACCTGCTAACCCAACCCTTTTGACTATTTACTCGGTCTTTCCTAATACAGACACTCCACTTCTGCCGGGCATCTTAGAAGTTGGGGTTGTTGTCAGAGCTAAACAACAAATTGAGCGTGTTAAATTAAAACAATCATTTTTAGGAACAAGAGGCCTCCCCAAGTAATTACCGATTTCGCTGAAAGTGCAAAGACACTTTTGTTAATTACGCTTCAAAACCTGAAAATAGCTAGGAAAATATACGCTAAACCTTACTTTTCGCGTATATTTAGTAGAGAAGTTGTAGATAAATTCAAGGTTTTCCTCTTTGGAGGATGGATCGCGATGATTTATTAAGAAACTACACTAATTAAGTAAAGTCGATGATCTTTGATCTAGGACTTACTTATTTTCCTATCGCAAGCAAGCAAAAAATCTACGGACTGGAATTTTATGGAGAACCCTAAACGGAATGTAACAGACGAAGAGCTAATCTCTGGCTGCCTGAAAAATGACAGGTACAGTCAGGAATTGCTATTTCGGAAGTATTTTCCGACGATGATGAAAATGTGCCTTCGCTATACCAATGATCGCGAAAAAGCCATGGAGATTGTCAATACGGGTTTTCTAAGAGTTTTTACAAAATTAGAATCTTACGCACATAAAGGTTCTTTTGAAGGATGGATCAGAAAGCTGATTTATCATAGTTTATCAGATTACTTCAAATCCAATTCTAAGTATTTACAGTTTTTGGTTTTTGAAGATTATGAGAAAACAGCGAAGCCAGAGGCTTTGACCAATGTGTATGCAGAAGATATTTTGAAAATGGTAAAACTATTACCGCCAGCTACGCAGCAAGTTTTTAGACTTTATGCCATTGAAGGTTTTACGCATGTTGAAATCGCTAAAATGACGGCCATCAGTATTGGTACGTCCAAATGGCACTTGAGTGCTGCCAGAAAAAGATTGAAAGAATTAATTCAGGAAAATAATAATTTTCAGCTCTATGCAGGGTAAGGAAAGAAATAATCGAGAAATAGATGATCAATTCGTCTCCCAAGCTTGGGATTCGATGAAGCATCTGTTGGATCAAGAAATGCCAGTCATTCCAGATCCAGTGGTGCAAAAGGAGCGTCCGAATAGGCGACTTCCTCTTTTGCTAATGCTACTTTTGTTGAGCTTTGGAGCAGGAGCCGCTTGGATGTATTGGTACTACCATGATTCCGATCCGCAACCGCCAAACGAGGAAGCACCAAGAGCAATGCTCTTCGAAACACCAACAAGCGATCAAAACAATATTGCATCCATAAAAACATCAGAATCTGAAAATAAATCTACATTAAATACCTCTACTCAAACAAATAAAGACAAATCGGAAATTGCACCTAAAGCAAGGGCACCACGAACTATTACGATTACAAGTCCTACAAGAATAAGCTCCTCCTCGACAGATGTAAATGTGCTTCCTCAAAGTTCTGGTATCCAATTTGGTTGGGCCAGTCCGGACGGCGTTCCCATTCAAACACAAGAGGCCTTTCCCCAAGACTTGCAAAAAAAGAATACCACAATCATTAGTGTAGAAAAAGATGGAAAGTCTGTAAAGGAATGGATTCCTTCTTTGAGCCCTCTAAACCCAGAAAATCTTTCTCCCACTTTAGCCAATAGTGATCGCATTGCTAAGGCCGCTTTTATGCCTTTGGCCACTATATCTCCTATCGAACTCTTTGAAGAACCCAATACCGAAATCAGCCCTGAGTTTATCGAGCCCGTCAACAAAAAATGGCGTTTGGCATTAGAAGTAGCTGCTGTTCGCGATAATGGAACCAAAGAATTTGGGAATAGTTTTTCGGTTGGAACGATAATCGAAAAACAATTGGACAATCGGTTTTTTATACAATCCGGAGTGTCTTGGCATCATTTAAATAAGCGATCCAATGCTTCTAAAAATGCACCCAATGAGGTCAATTCTTTTAGCTTAGATAGAGATACTTTAGAAAGTTTTGTGTTGGAAGACTATTATGGCAATGCTGTCGAAACGGGCGTTTTGGAAATTTTGGATTACATCAAAGTGCCGCTGCAGATGAGTTATAAAGTCAATGATCGAATTCGAATTCACACGGGTATCCATGCTGCTTATCTTTTGAGCCCCATTCGATTGGGCAATCAACAAGCTGACTTTGTCCCTGTGGGAGAAAAAACTTCTGAGGAAGCTTTGGAAGAAGCACGACGTACTTTTGTGAGAGAAGGATTGAAAAAAATAGATTTTGGTGTGCAAGTGGGAATGGGGATTTATCCGACCGAAAGACTTGGTGTTTTTGTTAATTATAATTCTGGTTTACTCGATTTCTCTGATAATGAGCATTTCCAATTTAAAGAAGTTCACAGCAATCAATACCTCCAGTTTGGTTTAGTTTATTACCCCTTTAAACGATAGTCATGAAAAAAAGCTTATTGCTCCTTGTTCTTGGAATTTGTAGCCTGCAAAATATTTGGGCTCAATATAATTGTCAGAACGAAGCAATGGATTCGATAGCAGCTTTGTATTATCAAGATGCCGTGCAACTGATCGCTCGATCCGTTTATGCACAAGATCCTTTGGGGCTTGGATCAGAGATTGCCTTACCCCAAGAAAAAATCAATGTTTTATTTTCTGCTTTAATGACCATCTACGAAGATCAGGAACTGCCCCATTGGGACGAAGTGATTGAGCAATACAAAATACATAGCAAAACAGAAGTTGAAACACAAAACATTCGCTTATTAGTCAATACCGCCTTTTTGTGGAGAGAAAGACAAACTGAAAATTTATTGAAATTTAGTAGCGGTAGTCTGTTATTGGACCAATTGCTTTCCGATTATAATTTTAGTCTTAACAGGCAAGCAAAGACTGTTTTTTTTGCCAATGATGCCAATACCTATCTAGAAATTATGTTGCATGCAGAGCAAGCGCTCAATATTCCAGTCTTACTCAGAGTGATCCGAAGTGTGGAAGGAGTGGTAGAGGCGGAATCGATTTTGGAAACCTCTGCTGCTGCCAGCGAAAAAGATATTGAGTTCCTAGAAACAAACAATTACGTTCAATTTACTTTTCGCTATAGTTGGGATTGTAGTGATTCTACCGCCTGTGCTGAAAATCATTTCTGGACCTATCGGGTATTCCCCAATTGTAGAGCGGAGTTTGTAGAAGAGCGCGGCTCAATTCTTCCTGTGCGAGAAATTACCAGTTTTATTGCCACCGGTCTTTATCCCAATCCTACTACCGATAGAGTCTCCGTTCAATTGCTCGGTCCTACCGGCAAAGACATTCATGTTATCCTTTTTTCTTCTCTCGGCCAGATCATCCAATCGGAATTTGTCCAATCTCAATCTGGTTTGATCAAGTTGGATTATTCTCTAAAAGATCTTCCGGTGGGTATGTATTTTTTGGGTTTGGTAAGTGAAGGAAAAGTCTTGACCGAGAAGATCATCAAGCGCTAGCTCGGAGCGTAAAAATTCAATTTTAAGATGGTTTAAAAGCTTGTCCAAGTTCCTTGGGCTTTTGCTGTTGCTCTTGGAGGGGAGTGGTGGTGGATTGTTTTATTTTGGTCGACTGAATGGATTCCAAATGGGTTTGTTTGGTCAAATGTTTTCTAGGGACTCTTTTCTCCGGCGCAATACATCCAGTGACAAAATTAAAAAACGATTTAGAAAATAGAAAAGAAGCCATCCGCTAACAAAGCCTAGCTGTCTATATTTCGCATACGCTCCGTACTGCCTCTAAGCGGAATGTTTGATGTGAGCAAGTACAAATAAGCAAAGAATTATAAAGATCAGAAGTGCATTAAAAAAAACATTTTCAAACAGCTGCATAGTGTTAAATGAATCTAAAATTTGCTTATTTCCTTTTGACTTTCTATAATTTCTCTTATTTTAAAAAGTAAAATCTGCTATGAAAATAAGAATACTTTTTTTTCTATTATTTTTTGTTTCTACTACCTACGCTCAGATTGAAGAAGTGCTTGAATTGGATGGCCTACAAAATCTGAATACTGAAATACAATTTAAGTTTGGAGATCGGATATTTTTTGAAACAGGAAATCCTAATGATTTATGGGTGACGGATGGAACAGCAATAGGAACAAAAAAAATTAAAGGGGGATCTAATATTAGTAATTATTATCTTATTGGTGATCGCTGTTTTTTAACTAGTTCGAATATTTTATTTGAAATTAATGCTGATAGTTATGTGTTGGAAGTGGTGGCTACTGCTTCCGGTGTCATTAAAAATATTCTTCCTTTTAAGGACGAAATTATCGTATTGTCCACTCTGACTATTCAAAGTCCCTCTTCTTTCCTGCAAAGAGTTAACCCGGATAATGGAAATGTTGAATTGGTTTTTCAGACTACTAGTCGTGTTGATGCAGTGGTTGGTTTTAATGGTGGTTTCCTATTCAACGATGATACTAGTTTGCTTTACAGTGATGGGACAGCCAATGGTACCATGACTATTTTGGAGGATACTACTGGTGAGATTCAAGAGATTAATTTATTAGCAGGTACTTCCCTCAATAATCAATATGTTTTTCGATTATTTACTAAAACGTATGGTAGTGAGCCTTGGATTACCGATGGAAGTATTGGTGGAACTAAACTCCTGAAAGATATCTATCCGGGGAAAAATGAAAATGATTTTTCGTTTAGTGCTTTCCCAACCAATTTTTTCCAACAGAATAATGAAGCATACTTTTTTGCTTATGCCGAGGGATTTGAATTGACTCTTTTCAAGACCAATGGCACCAATGAGGGAACAGAAGCGCTCTTCTCCGTTGAGGAAACGTTTGATATTTTCCAAATATATGAACTGTTTGTTTTCCAAGATGAAGTCTATTTTGTAGCAAATTCTGCCTCTACTGGTTTTGAATTATGGAAAACAGATGGGACCCTCGTCGGGACAAGGTTAGTTAAAGACATCTGGAAAGGGGCAGGAAACTCAGCAAGTTCAAGGGTAAGAAGATCGATAAAATTAACCGAAGACTATATTTATTTTAACGCAAATGATGGTGTCTTTGGTTTTGAACTTTGGCGGACCGATGGTACGGCAACCGGAACCACTTTAATTTCAGATTTTTCACCCGGACCAGATTGGTCTTTTATGATACCCTTGGCGGAGCTAGGCGATTCTTTTTATTTTATGGAAGGAGACCGAGATAGAGGATATCGACTTTATAGCTTTAAGCAATCCAATCCATTGCCAGAAATACCTACTTATTCTAAAAACTATGACTGGTTTGAATCGATTGGCTATAGTTATCAAATTAGTAGTAATATTCCTTTTTTATACAATGACGAAATGGAGGTAGATCAGGAGGATAATGTTTATTTGATTGGCGAATTTAAAAGATCCCGTTTGCACTTTTATGGCAGCGAAAATTTTATTCGGAGTGCGCCAACAGAGGAAGGTCCTTTTAGAAATTTTATTGCATCCTATAATGATAAAGGTCAGTTTCGTTGGGCAAAAGAAATTGGAGGAAATAGCTTTGGTAAGGAACAGGCCTTAGCTGTTGATTCGGAAAATAATGTGATTTGTGGAGGCGTATTCTATAGACAAGGTGTAATAGGATCTTTACTAATGAATGATTTCAACAATCGGTTCTTTCTAGCTAAGCTGACCACAGATGGAGATTTGATTTGGAAAAAACAAGGAGATATTGGTCAAGGTTCTAATTCTGAAATTAATTATATCGAAACGGATAGTGAGGGAAATATTTATGTAGGTGGCTGCTTTACCGATTTTAATGCGCAGTTTGGGCCACATCAAATTAATGCAGAAATAAGCCCCTCCTTTTTTGTAGCAAAGTACGACAAAGATGGGAAGGAACTTTGGCTAAAACATTTACCTTTTCCCTCTGTTGAGTTGCATGGTTATATTAAATCATTGCAGGTGTATAATGATAATCTTTATGTGGTTATTTCGGATGGGGATTATAGCTGGTCTGCGTCCTGTGATGTCCGTCCTTTTGATATTCAGATATCTGTTTTAGACAAAGAGGGTCAAATCGTAAATGAAAAAAAAATTACAATGGGAGATTTTGGCTTTGTCACCGATGCTAAATTTTCTCCTTCAGGATATCTACATCTGATAGGAATGTTTAGGGGGAGTTTTGAAATAGAAAACATTTCTCTTTTTACCTCCTGTGAAGATGCAAGAGGATTTGTCCTAAAAATCGATCCGAATCTAAAACTCATAGATGCTTTTGCTCTAGAAACTTCTGAAACCTACCTCCAGGAAATTGAATTTGGAACAAATGGAACTTACTATTTAAGTGGTCGACAAGTACTGGATAATGTATTGGAATACTCTTTTAATTTTTTCGAAAATTACGAAAACAAATCCTTCGTCAAAAAGTATGACAAACTTAATCGTTTGATTGACGAACGATACTTTGGTAAAGTTCATTCTGATGCTGATGAAAGTAGACCCTTGATCGCTTTGGATAGCGACGAAAAAATTATTTTATCGGATAGATATCGTACTTCCTTTGATACCTTTCCGGTAAATGGTAGTGATGAAATGAAGGTAGGTCTGATCAAGTTTTCATTGGATAAGCAATCCGATTACCTAAAAGATGATATTCTAGAAAACTCAGCGGTTCTTCTTTATCCCATTCCTGCGGAATCTCAAATTACCCTATCTTCTCAGGATGAAGATTTCGAGGATGCAAGTTTTCAAATTTTTGATGCTAGCGGTCGTTGGATTACTAGCCCCGCTACTGCCTACGATGTAGGGATAACCACAATTGATGTGAATAACCTTAGTGCAGGTGTCTATTTTCTTCAAATGACAAGAGGGGAACAGCAATTCACAAAGAAATTTATAAAGCTGTAGCTTGCTTGAGCTTAAATAAAGAAGTTGTTTAAAAAAGCCCTCAATGATTTCTTGACAAGCCATTGACATTAAGGCTACCCGTCCGCTATAGCGGCCTGCCGGCCGGCAGGCACTTATCAATAAGTTCATCACGACTTTTTAAACAACTTCAAAGGGTATTTTCGCTTATAATAAAGTATATTTCCATCATGAAAAAAAATGAAATCTTTTCTCGTCGTACAGCAATTAAAAACATGGCACTAGCAGGAAGCGGTTTAGCCTTGTTTCCATTGGTTTCTTCTTTTGAATATGCAGAGGATAAAACACTAGGAATTGCACTTGTTGGCTTAGGAAATTACGCCACTAACCAATTAGCTCCAGCGCTACAACAAGCTCAATTTTGTAAATTACAAGGAATTGTTACAGGCACTCCGGAAAAGGCAACTAAATGGCAAAAAGATTATAATATCTCTCCACAACATACTTATAATTATAAAAATTTCGACAAGATCAAAAACGATACATCCATAGATATCGTTTATATCGTTCTACCTAATTTCATGCATAAGGAATACACTATTCGAGCATTGAATGCTGGTAAACATGTCATATGTGAAAAGCCAATGGGAATGGATGCAACAGAATGTAAAGCAATGATTGCTGCTGCTAAAAACAATAATAAAATGTTGCAAGTAGGATACCGCTTATTTTATGAGCCCCACCATTTAAAACTGATGGAAGAATCACAAAAGCCGACTAAAAAAGGAATCAAAATTATTGAATCAAGTTTGGGCTTTCAAATGGCGCATCCCGGACTTTGGAGAATAGATAAAAAGATGGGAGGAGGAGGTGCCTTAATGGATTTAGGGATTTATACCATTCAAGCTGCTCGCAGAGCAGCCGGTCATAATCCAATAGGAGTGACGGCACAAGCCTTTAAAGACGATCCCGATTTGTATAAAGAGATTTATGGAACTTATACTTTCCAATTGCATTTCAATGATAATACGGTCTGCAATTCAATGGTAAGTTTTTCGGGATATTCAGATCGACTACACGTAGCAAGAGGTAATGAATATTTAGAATTGCAACCTGCTTTTGCTACTAACCAGATTACAGGCTTGAAAACATGGAGTGATCAAAAGGAAGTATTAAACATAACGGAGTTTCAACAAACTATTCAAATGGATGCTTTTGCAAGAAATATAATTGACAAAACACCAGTAATTGCTTCTGGGCAAGAAGGACTAATTGATATGCAGATTATTGATGCTATAAAAATTGCAATAGAAACGGGGAAAAAAGAAAAAATTCAGTATTGATTTTGGGTTCCTATTTTTAAGTATTGCGATTGATAACCATAAAATAATAGACCTTCAGAAAAATAAAGATTAGATGAAAACCATCAATAGATTAATGACGAATATTTGTTCTGATAAATTAGCAGAAAGCAAATATTTTTACACCAAGCTATTTGATTTTCAAGTTAACTTTGATAGTGATTGGTTTGTTCATTTAAGGTCTAAAGACCAAACATTTGAAATAGGAATTATAGAACGTACCCATCAGATTGTTCCTAAGGCATATCAAAATCATCCACAAGGCTTTTATATAACATTGGTCGTAGATAATGCAGATGATGTTTTTAAAATGGCCCTCAAAGAGAACTTTGAAATAATTGCAAAACCGTCAGACACTGCTTACGGACAAAGAAGATTTTTGCTAAAAGACCCCAATGGAATGCTGTTGGATGTCTCTTCCCTTATTCCAAATTTTGAATTCTGAATTCAATGCAGGAAGATATAAAATACGTACTAGTCGTATTCGTGTTTTCTACACTCGTAGAAATTGTCAGAAAATTACTTAGCCCCTACAAAATGCTCTTGAAAGCAATCTTTTGAGCTCCCGTCTACTTTGGTTCCCTTCGTTAAACGCCAGTTTAGCGAACTGCTCCTCTTCGACTTCTTAAACAACTTCCTACAAAAGCGTTTGATAATCCAAGAGGGCAAACCACTCATCTATCTTCACCGTGGACTAAGTGTGAGGACCAAATGATTATTTTTTTTCTGATATTGAAATGAGTTTAAAGCGGTGGACGGATAAGGAAATCGAAGATTAGCTTTTTGGGTAATGCTTGAAAATAGGTCTCTGCTGGAAAATGCAAAATCCAATCATGGGACGCTTTAACTAATCGTACCTTAGCCTAAAAATGAAGCATCCAAAAATCAAAAAAGAGCCGAGCCAAATGAGGAATGGATTGATTCTGATATTTGCAATTCTACTTCAATGTATTGCCTGCCATCAAGAACCAGCAAAGTCGATGCAAACAGAAAAAATATCAAAGGTAGATCAAAAGAAAACTTCCTTGAAATTGGAATTTACATCAGGGATAGGAGCCATTTTTGAAGACAGCAAAGGACATTATTGGTTGGGCAGTCACCAAGAAGGCCTTTGTGTATTTGATGGAAAAAAGTTTACTTATTTCACCACTGAGGAGGGTTTAAGTGATCATCAAATAAGGTCAATTCAGGAAGACCATAATGGCGTAATTTGGTTGGGTACTGCCAAGGGAATTAATAGTTTTGAAGGAGGAGAGATCAAAAGTTATGCTATTGGAATGCAGGAAAACTCAGGAAACGAATGGACCAAAACCAAAACCGACCTTTGGTTCGATGCTGGAAATAGGGAAGGTATACTCAGGTATGATGGTCAAAAATTAAATTACTTAGCATTTCCATCTCCACAAATTATCAATCCGCAAAACGTATATTTTGTTACCAGTCTGGCAGAAGGAAAAGATGAAATGCTTTGGATTGGTACTTATTCGGGGATTTTTGGATACGATGGTCGTCAGTTCACCATCATTAATGATCAAACTTTAGGACTCAAAAAAGAAACAGGTGAACTTCATATCAGAAGTATTCTTGAAGACTCAAAAGGTAGGCTGTGGATTGGGAATAATGGAATTGGGGTATTACTGAAAGAGAAGGACACGATAATTAATTTTTCGGAGAAGCATAATTTGATTCCCCCAACAAGTTCAAGGAGAGGGGATAGGTCTCCGGCTGGAACGCTCGAACACGTTTTTACCATTGAGGAAGATGGCGATGGAAATATTTGGTTTGGAGATAGAGATACGGGGGTCTGGAAATATGATGGTCGCGTGATGAAGAATTATACCAAGCAGGCAGGTTTAAGCAATGATTTTGCTCCAATAATTTATAAAGATACTAAGGATGCATTGTGGTTTGGAATGGCAGATGGAAAGGTCTTTAAGTTCAATGGCAAAACATTTGACAAACAATTTTAAAAAGCATAGGACACGAGATTTAGTCTCGACAAATTAACCCCTAAAAAATCAAAAAAATATGTCTTACAAAATTTTAGCGATCACCGCTATATTATTATCAATAGGCCATTTAGCATCTGCTCAAGATGTCGAAAATAGTAAAGACCATGCAATAATTTCTCGTTATCCCAATGCAAAGATTATAAGCTATTATGAACGGGACTATAATGAAATCAAATTTGCTGTAAAGCCGTCCATGGCGGAGCAAGCACCAAAAAATTTTATAGAAAGTAAGGGCAAGCATGTTTCTATTGTTTATGAATTACCGGAAGGTAAAACAACAATTGAAGCCATGAAAAATTATAAAGACGCTATTCAAGAAAAAGGTGGTCAAATCCTTTTTGCCTGCTCCTCCGGACAATGTGACGGAACAGATGCATGGTATAATGCTAAGTTTTTTAATAGTATTTATGCTTCCAATGAAAGAGCAGGTGGAGGGGTAAGCCATTATGAATATTTTGATGCCTACCATCAATCTCAAAAATACCTTGTTGCTAAGATCACTACTGCTGAGAAGGTGTACTATTTGGAAATAGGAATGACCCCAAAATATGATGACCATACCGTAAAGATATGTTTAGAAATAATGGAACAAGAAGCCTTAGAATCGGGACTTATAAAAGTAAATGCTGACCTGATCAAAGAGAAGATGGATAAAAATGGAAAGATTGAATTATATGGGATTTACTTTGATACCGGAAAGGCAATAATAAAAGAGTCTTCCATGCCCGAATTAAACGAAGTACTCAAATATTTAAATGATAATCCAGGAGTAAATATCTATATCGTTGGACATACTGATGATACTGGCAGTCTTTCAACAAATCTAAAATTGTCAGCAGAAAGAGCATCCTCGGTATTGCGATACTTGGAAAGTAAAGGGATCTCCATAGCGCGTATTGATGCACACGGAGTCGCCTCTTTTGCACCGGTATCTACGAATGAAACAACAGAGGGCAAACAATTAAATAGAAGAGTAGAAATCGTTAAACGCATAAAATAAAAAAAATGAAAGTCAATTTATTATGCCTTCTGGCTTTGACCATCTTTGTTTCTTGTAACGGACAAGACAAGCCACAAGCGCAGAAATCAGAAAAGACCATTCCTGTAGAAAGTAATAGCCAAGCAAGTTTAAAGGTACAAAAAGCTTGTGAAGCCTTACCGCTTGCAGATATCGCAAAACTATTGGGGGTGGATGAGTTCACTTTAAATCAAGAAGATATGAGCTTTGGTAAAGGACGGTCCATTTGCTATTATTTTACTAAGGAAGGCAATCGCAAGTTTTTTATTCGCATGGCTTGGAAAAATGAAAAAGCACAGGAGAATAAAATCTTACAAAAAAAATATACCCAATACCTTTCTGAAGGAGAGAGGGAGATTAAAGCTTATACAGAGGTACAAAATACGGAGGACGGTCAGGTGCTATTTGGTATAGGTCAAGACCGAGAAAACAAATATATTCACCTTCTTCGGAAAAGGTATGGCAATGAAGCTGAAATTCAAGTGGAACTCACTAAAGAGAACAAAGACGAATCGGCCAAAGATATTCTGATGGCTATTATAAGCGGAATCAATTAAAGCTAGTTAAGAAAAATATTTACAATGGTCATGCTCCGATTTTGTGGGGCATGACCCTTATCTTTATAATAGGAGACCGTTTTGCTCAAGCCAAATAAAACGATGTGATTTGTGAGAAAGTCAAAAAAAATAAAGAAATAATGCCAAAAAATAAAAGCGAATATATATTCGAATCCGACAGACTCGGTTTCCGAAATTGGAGGCAAGAGGATTTAGACGAATTGCTAGCCCTAAATTCAGATGAAAAAGTAATGGAGCATTTCCCGAATACACTTTCGAAAAAGGAAGTGGTAGACTTTCTAAAAAAACTTAAAAATCATTTTTCTGACAATGGATTTACCTATTACGCAACAGAAATTTTGGAGACCAAAGAATGGATTGGGATGATTGGACTTGCCCATCAAGATTATAAAACCCAATTTACGCCTGCCATTGATATTGGATGGCGATTAAAACAAAAAGCTTGGGGAAAAGGTTATGCCACAGAAGGTGCCAAAAGGTGTCTTGAATATGGGTTTAATGAATTAGATCTCCAGAAGATAATTTCCGTCTGCACGATCAACAACAAGCAATCAGAAAAGGTCATGAAGAAAATTGGGATGACCAGAATCGGATCATTCAAGCACCCTGAATTACTTAAGTATCCAGCATATGAAAAACATTTTTGCTACGAAATAAATAAAAAGTAAAATAGAAAATCAGATGTTGAACGCTTATCACTTCGCATGCGCTCTGTATGGAAGTACCCCTGCCCTTGTGGGTTTTTAAAGGGATAAAGTGAAAGTAGAATTACTGTAAAGGGCTAAGATTTCTTCTAGCTGCAGAAGAAAGTCTGTTGAGTTTAAGTGATTAATAATCAATAAATTAGAAGCCTTTCTCGAAAGATTCTAGATGTTCTCAAAAAGCAAAGTTTAAAATATTCCAGTCCAATTAAGACCAAGACTTCGAAAACGCTATCAGGCGATTTCGAACTAAATTTATCTTAATTTCAGATCAAATTTGTAACTTGGGAGAAGGTTATTTGAATACTTTAATATCTCTTGTTTAGCTGGAAAAAGGAAAAAGATGCACCATAAATTAGTAAAATATATCAATAGGCACTTGACAAATGAATTATCAGAAAAAGATATTGAGGTAATCAAAGATGTTTTTAAATTCAAGAAAATCAGAAAACACCAATTTTTTCTTCAGGAAGGAGAAATCTGTCGCCAAGCAGGTTTCCTACTGAAAGGGGCAATGAAGAAATATACTTTAGATGATTCAGGAAAAGAAAATATAATAGAATTGTATGTGGAAAATTGGTGGGTTGGAGATCGAGAAAGTGCCAATAATAAAACGCCAACGCCCTATTTTATTGATGCTACGGAGGAAACGGAAATGCTTGTTTTGCCCATGCAAAATGCGGATGAATACCGAAGTCAACTTCCTTTTATGACGGAACTAGGCCGAGCCTTATTAGAAAGACATGCTTACCAATTGATGAGAAGAGTTCACTCTTCTAATACGCATACTGCGGAACAAAAAATAGTGGAACTACAAAAAAATTATCCTGAATTTTTACAACGATTCCCACAACACATTGTAGCATCTTATCTTGGTATGACCAAAGAAACCTTTAGCCGTATTCGTAAAAAAATATTACAAAAGTAATTGCTCCTCTCCTTGATGTTGATCTATGTCAACGTTTTTTTTTGATTTAGCTCATCGTAAAAGTGTAGAAAACAATTGATATTTGTAATACTATTTTTAGATCAAAAACATCAATCATGACAAATACCAACAAATCAAAAACTTGGAATATTATTCTTTGGGTTGCCCAAGGGCTAATGGCCGCTATGTTTTTAATGGCCGGTTTTATGAAACTGACTCAACCGATTTCTGAACTAGCTGTTTCTTTACCTTGGGTAACGGAATCCCCTGAAATGTTAATACGTTTTATTGGCCTTTCCGAGCTTCTAGGTGGTTTGGGACTCCTTCTTCCAACAGCTTTAAGAATAAAACCTAAATTGACTAATGCAGCCGCTATCGGTTTGATTATTGTAATGGTTTTGGCTTTGGGCTTTCACCTTAGTAGGGGAGAATACGAAGCCGCTCCAGTAAATTTAGTTTTAATAGGTATCCTTGGACTCATTGCTTGGGGGAGAAATAAAAAAGCCCCCATTCTCGCAAAGTAAAAATGATTTTCAAAAGCTAGGCCCCCAACCCATTGGGTGATTGGTGAAATAGTTTCAGTCCCAAAAGGAAGCCTTCCGGTAGATCAAATACTCAGACGGGGGGCTTCCTTTAAGAGATAGCGCGCATGAGGGCAATTTCCTCAAGCAATTCCTCTGAGAATAAAAAAATAGGATATGCAACGAAAAGAATTTATTAAATCACTCTTAGCATTTGCCGCTATGCCATCATTAAGTAGTTTTAAAAATTATACGGATTCTTTACCCAATCAAGGTAAAAAAATGCCTGTACTATTTACCTCCCATGGCAGTCCATTAGACATCGTAAAGTCCAAGGAAGAACGTCCATTTTGGAATTCCCTCTTTGAGTTGGGAAAGAAACTTCAACAACAATTTGAAATCAAAACAGCCCTGGTTGTCTCTGCGCATTGGTGCACCAATAATGAAACGAAGGTCAATATATCCGCTACGCAAAAGCAGATTTTTGACTATTATGGTTTCCCAGAAGAATATTATAAAGTACGGTATAGTGCCAATGGCGCACCCGAAATTGCAAAAGAAGTTTCCAAAATAATTCCTAAAATTGAAGCCACAACAGATTGGGGCATGGACCATGGAGCTTGGCCGATGCTGATGCACTTATTTCCAGAAGGAAATGTTCCTGTTTTCCAAATGAGTATTAATTATAATGCCGCTCCAAGCTATCATTTTGACTTGGGCAAACAACTTAGTAGCCTGCGAGAAAAAGGCGTACTGATTATTGGTAGTGGCTCTATGATTCACAATCTTAGTTTACTCATGCAGAAATTCAGGAATAATGATATGTCTCTTTTTGGCTGGGAGGAAGAATATGATCATTGGCTCAAAAAACAAATTGAAACAAGGAATTTTAAAGACCTGATCAATTATACGGCCAGTCATAAATACGGAAAATTGGCAGTTCCTACGCCCGATCATTATGTGCCTGTTTTGTACAGTTTAGGTTTAGTAGATAAAAAAGATAACTTACAATTTTTCTATGAAGATACTCCGTCTACTCCTGCTTTTAGCGAACTTAGTTTTTTATTTAGCCAAGTTTAAAATACCCTAGAGATAGACCTAGGAAACATTGATAACTAAATGTGGAAGTTTAACACCAATTACCACCCCTCCCAGTAAAAGAAAAAACCACACCACCTACTCAATTTTACAACTTGTTCCAAAAAGCATTTAGCTTAAACAGTGGAATGTATTCTTGTTAAATCATTGGTGATGGTCAATTGATCGGCCTTGGAAAAGTAGGGGTAAAGTAAACCCTAGTCGACTTGGTATTTACAAAATGATAAATCCCAAACTTTAAGAAATTAAAGTTTGGGATTTCTTATTGACTAGGAGTTAGAGGTGCTACTGAAATATCGAATTTTGCAATGCAGGCAAGCATCGGTGTTAGCGGAGCTAACTATTTGGACTAAGACCAAACCTTTTACCTAGGAGGTCGCTGACTTAAAATTAGACTAGCTAGGGCGGAGGCAATATTGAATCCGAAGAATATGTTTATCTTAGGTGATATTCAACGATTAAGCTTGAGTACTTATATGGAGAATTAAACAAACCGCTCTTAAGGAAAATGGAACGTCAAGGCATTAAGATTAGCAGAGCCGAAACGATGTCCCCTTTTTTAGTGAAAAAGTACTCCTTCCTTGGAGCGGTCAATGTCCCGCATTTACTTTGCTTAACTAAAACACAATATGTCCATAGCCATCCATTCTAAAATTTTTATACTCTTATTCGTCTTATCTTTTTTGCGCGTCAATGCTCAGGAAAAAGAACCTCCGGCGGTACCCAATCTTGCAGATAAAGACTTTATGCTCGATGTACAATTTTTTCCAGAGGATAATAATTTTGCCAAAAGTGGAGTGCCTATTAAGGATGGCTTTATCTTGGCTGGTCAAAAATTTAACCAAGGCGATTCTATATTGACGCCTTCTGCTATTGTAAAACTATCTGAAGATGGAAAAGTATTGCAGCAACAATTTTTAGGCAATAATCATCCCCTAAAAAGAGGGCGCATGGAATTTGTTTTCAAAGTCGATGAGGAAAGAATCCTTTTGATTGGAGAGAAAGCAAAAAAGATGTGGTTGAGACTGGTCGACAAGGATTTGAATGTGCTAAGAGATACGGTATTCGATTCCTTTGAATTTACTTTTTCGTGGCCCCCCAGGGCATTTGTTCAGGATGGGAATATAATTATTGTTTCTAATTCCAATGAGGAGAATAGTGTTTTTAATCTTTCATTGATTGATTTGCATTGGCGTAAAATCGAACACTTTACTTATACCAATTCGGACAAAAAATTAGGCTACCTGTCTTACACTTTTTATGATGCCGAAATTGATCTAGAAAATAATAAACTCTATTTATTGGGTAAGGGCTGTTTAGAAATAGGAGACCTTAAATGCGAAAAAGATGAAAATTCCATCATTGCTTATGACCTCCATTCAAGAGGGGTCAGTGGGGTTTTTCCTCTAAAAGAAGTTGCTGTAAAAGCACTAGAAATCCACAATCATTCCTTTTATATTGCAGGCTCTAGTCATCGAGAGATCAAGAAGAAAATGGTAAATGGTTATGGGTTTACTAAAGATTTTGACTTTGTTGTTTCAAAATATGATTTTAACGGAGAGAAAAAAATGGAATTCCGATTTGACGAATATAGAAGTGAAATCTTGTACGACATGAAAATATTTAAGGATAAGATTCACCTCGTTGGAGAAATATTTAAAGACGAAGAAATAAGATTTGAGTCGGCCTATCTTCAATTTGATCTATTCGGTAATTTATTAGAAAAAAGAATTTTTGGCGCTCCAAATTCCAGAGAAAATAGAATCTTGAGTTTGTATGAATTGCCAAATGATAAAATACTATTATTAGGGAAAGGAAAAGGATGGCGAGTGATTATAAAATAATTACTTTGGGAACCCCCTAGCAAGTACGGGACAAGCCTTCCCTTCATTCG